>NZ_CP147012.1:1821428-2125000 GCF_037126285.1 Bernardetia sp. MNP-M8 | reverse complement strand
ACTACTATAAATGGCAACTATGATAAGGTATATTATATAGTAAAATTGCTTACAAATTAGCACTATCTTTCCATTTCCATAGATACATTGCTGCAAAAGTTCGATATGGTTTCCATTTTTCAGAATGTAAATGCATTAACTTTATTAACTCTTTTCCTTTTTCATCTGTTTTTAGAAGTTTTTGCATCGCTTGTTGGATTCCTAAATCTGCTACAGGAAAAACATCTGGACGCCATAAAGTAAACATTAATAACATTTCAACTGTCCATCTTCCTACTCCTTTTATTTGTGTGAGGTACTTTATTACTTCTTCATTGTTCTTTTGATTGATAAGTTCTATAGATATGTCGTTATTCTGAGAAAATAAAGCTACCTCTCTTATATAAGTCATTTTCTGTTTCGATAATCCTACTGACTTTAGAATTTCGGCATCAGTTTCTAATAAAATAGTTGCATTTGGTGAGACTCCATCAAATAAATCTAGAAAACGTTTATATATGGTGTTTGCAGCTTTTACAGAAAGTTGTTGAGAAACAATAGATTTTATAAGAGCAGTCATAACATTTACTTCACTTTTGACAGTTTCATTCTCAAAGTCTTTAAATGTATTAATTTCTATGTTCTCTAATATAGGAACAAATAAAGGATCTTTAGACAAATGATATTTAGCTTTTTGAAGCATGTTTTTTCTAGTTTGAATACTCTATCTATAATTAAGATGTAACATAACGAAAAAACGCATTTCCTCAAAATAGTAATATGAGAATTGTTGTAAATAATAAAATATGGCTTATTCTGACAAACTCTTAGGGTAAACGCACGAAAGATTTATGAGAAAATCAGTTTTTCTAAGTAGTCTTTATTTAAGCTTGCTT
This sequence comes from Bernardetia sp. MNP-M8, assembly GCF_037126285.1. Taxonomy (NCBI): domain Bacteria; kingdom Pseudomonadati; phylum Bacteroidota; class Cytophagia; order Cytophagales; family Bernardetiaceae; genus Bernardetia; species Bernardetia sp. MNP-M8. The sequence goes on along the minus strand of NZ_CP147012.1, from coordinate 2,124,125 downwards.
TAAATCTTCTTTTTTTTAGACTTAATTTTTCATCCGAACGCTTTACTTTATTTAAAGCTATTTTTCTTAAAATATTTAGATTCACTTGTGAATGAGCTGTTCTGCTTCTATTTTTATCTTCTTGAAATGTTACATCTAAGTGCCAATGTAGCTGATTTTCTATTCCCCAATGTCCTCTAACCTACTGATTAAAATAAGCTGCCGTATTTATTTTGCTACTTATGTAATATCTTGTTTTGCAGATAGTTATATTTTTTTCTATATGCTCATATTCTATTCTAACAAGTGTTTTTAACCCTTTCCACTTTTCCAAAAAATTAGTTTCTAATAGCTGATCAGCTTTCATAATACTACATTTTCTAATCTCAGTCCTTCCGTGTAGAGTATCTTCTGTTATATCGGTCTGTTCTGGTGCTACTTTTGACCAAACAAATTCATCATTTACTTCTTCAAATAGCTTTTTTTGGTTCTTTTACAAGGCTAAAATATAATCTCCTCCTTTATCTATTATCTGATGCGCTATATTTTCTTGTGTTCCCATAGCATCTATAGTAATCGTACTACCCGTTATATCTATTGAGTTAAGTAGAATAGGTATAGAGGTCTTTTCATTACTTTTTTCTGCTACTTTGGTCTGACCTACACATAATTTATGTTCATTTACCCAAGCACTAACAATATAAAGTCCCTCATTACCTTTACTTTTAGGCGAATAGCCTTTTACTTTTTTACCATCAATACTGATAGGTGTACCTACCAAACTATCAATAAAATCAAAACCATCATTTTTTAAAATTTCTATCAAAACAGAGGGTTCTAAAAGTTGAAAAACCCTGTTGAAAGTATCGTGAGAAGGAATACCGTTAGGAAGTTCTATAAATTGTAAGAGCCATTCAAAGCATTCTTTTCCCAAAGATTCCATATCTTCGAAGTCTTTACCATTAGATATCAAGGCGCAAAGAGCTATAAAAAGTATATCACAAAGTTTATGTAGAACTTTCCAAGGTTGTCTGAAATCTTTATCAGAAAACAAAAAATTAATAGAGTCTTGCATTAAATAGAAAATAAACCAATAAAGATAAATTTTTTTTCGTGCGTTTACCCTAATCTTTAATAGGTGTTTGTACATTTTGTGGAAATCCTGTATAAGCAAAACATAAAAAAATAAGACTACAGAAAATAAATTTCATAATTGGTAAAAAGTTAAAGTTTGAATCGAAAAAACCGTCGTAAAAGCGATTACTTTACCGACGGCTTTATTAAAAAATAAAATGATATTAAAAAACTTAGAAAATTTCGTCTTTCTTTACTCCCATAAATGTCATAACAGGATATTTGCAAGTTATTGTACCTTTTATTGGAACTAGATTTTTTCCTTCATGGGTTTCGGCTGTATTAGGTCCTCCCATTGCATCTATTTCAAATTTTACTTCTTCGTCAGAAAAAGAAAGAACTTTAAGAGTTCCTGTTTTTACTACAATTATTTGCATACCCATTGGATTAGTATCAGTAGCTTTACCAGTAGTTATAATTTGTAGTGTTGGACTGACTTTATCATCTTTTCCAACATCTTCAAAATTAATTACCATTGAGGTTTTAAATTGGTTTTTGTTTCCAGAAATACCAAACTGTAAACCACTTTCTTTTCCATCTTGTGTTTGCATAGATAACATAGTAGCTATCACAACTTTCTCACTTTCCTTACCAGCTCCAGAAGCAATTTGAAAAACAGGTTGATTGATTTTACTATTCAGATGCTTTCCATCTATAGTCAAGTCTAATTGACCTGTAGCTTTTTCTGTATCTGATATATTAGAGGTTTCTACATCTGTTCCTATCATTGCACCCGTAATTTCTTCTGCAATGGTTTCATTGATTTTGTCTTCTACATACTTTTTAGGATTGCAAGAAACGAAAGTAAGAACGAAAAATGATAAAACAGAGTATATTAAAAATTGAGTTTTCATTTGAATATTTTTTAAATTAATAAGTAGTTTATATTTGGTTACTAATTCTGCGAAGTGTCTGTGAAAAAAAGTGAGCTAAAGCAAAGCCTAAGCCCACTTTGATACAAACTACTCTATCAGAAAGAGATAAATTTGGTTTTTTATTTTTACTATGTTAGTTTCCACCTTTTGTAAGTCCAGACATATCCATAACCTTATAGCTACTCATATCAATTGTGGAGTTTTGGTTTTCATTTACCTCTGTAACAGTCATTTTTGTTTTTTCTCCTGTTTTTTTATCTATTGATTCCATTTCCATCGTAAACTCTAATGGAACAGCCATAAGTTGGTTTTTATCTTTTTTATTTTGAATCATCATTCCTGCAAAGGCTTTGAATTGAGATAATTTGACTTGTTTGGTTGTCCAAGAAGTAGCTTTCATATCATTACTTTCCATAATGGTTTCCGAACATGTATAACCCAAAATGTTTTTTGTACGTCCTGTACGAGTAATTTTGACATCTTTCATTGCCTGATCAGGATTTTGTTCTTGTTCTTGTGCCTGCTCATAATTTTCAATATTTGGCATTTTCATCGCAATAGCTTGTTTTTGGTCTTCCATAATTGTTATCATAGCTTGCTGCGAACCATCAACAATTACTTTTGATTCTAAAGATTTGATTTTTCCATCTTTAGTCGATTCCATCACTTCCATTGCCATATAATTAGGGTCAGCAGAGTTGTAGTAGCGTATAAACATATCACCATCTTCTTTTCCATTCTTTTTGTACATCTGCATACGCATCACAAAATTAGAATTGAAATTATAGCTTGATTTTATATCTATTTTTTCTCCATTTCCTCCTCCAAGAAGATTATCCAAAAATCCTGAACCCGTATTATTTTGTGTTTCTGTGGATTGATTCGAATTGTTTTCAGAGTTATTGTCGTTCTTTTCTTCCTCTTTTTTCTTCTTCTTTTTCTTGCGTTTGAAAAGTCCTTCAATGGCATCCAAACCTTCATCAAGTTTATTATCGATTTTGTTATCGATACGATTATTTGTTTTGTTTTTTGCTTTTTCTTTTGTCTTTTCTACTGTTTGGTTTTGAGCCATTGCTTCAAGTGTAGAAAATGAAAAAATAAGACTTAGAATTCCAATTAAAAAATAAGTTTTCATGTTTAGTTTGATTAAATTGATTAGAGTAGTAGTGATTTAAAATAAAAGTGAAAACAATAATTAAACTCAGGTAAGTACTTAGTCAATTAGTGCCTTCACTACTACATACAAAAAACAACGTACAAACTAGCTCATAAAAACTTAAAAAAGTTTTATTTTTTTAGAAATAAGTCTTATTGAAATAAAATTTATTCTAGTCAAATCAATACTTCTCAAAATAAAGTGTATCAAATTCTATAAGTAGACTATCTCTTCGTTGTAAAATCAATTGTTCTAAATTTAATCCTAAAACTTTGAATTTCAAAGTGTCTTCTTTTCTTGAAGGATTAGAATAAGGTAAAAGCAAAATAGAATCTTCAAAAATCCAGTTTCTGTACGTTGTTCCTCCATATTGTGTGGCTTGTCGGAATAAAAAAGCAGTATCTTCTACATTTAATGTTACAGGAAATTTTTTTATAACAGAATCAGCTACTCCACGTTTACCTGTTAGGCGAAAAAGTTTCCAACTTCCTTCAAATTTTTTAGCAAATTCATCTTTCATTTTTTCAGAGTTGTTCTGACACGAAAATAAAAAGAATGATAAAATAGCAAGAAGTAAAAATGATTTTATAGTTTTCATTTCAATAATGATTTTTTGGCAAATAATTTAGGTTTCAAATATCGCAATTTAAAGTTTCCTATTCTATAAAGGAGAATAAACAAAGGCTAAAAGCTCAATAGACAATAATTTATTTTTATCGAAAAAAAATTGTTTCTAAAGAATAAGATTTGTATTTTTTGGAATAAAAAAATGAAGTAACTTTAAGCCAAAATATATAAATACAAATTCAAACACACCTAACCCACACGTTCGATATGACAGATAAAGATAGAGAACATTTAGAACAAGGCGCAAAATTCTATAAGGATGTTGTTGGCTCTCTAAATAACGCTGCAGCACTAACAAAGCACCCAAAAGGATTGCTTGAACAAATTATTGTTCCAAATAGTGTATATGAAATGAGTTTTCCACTTCATTTAGATAATGGAGACTATCAAGTAATTAAGGCTTGGAGAGTTCAGCATTCTCATCACAAACTTCCTGTAAAAGGAGGTATTCGTTTTGCTGAAGCTGTAAACGCAGATGAAGTAAAAGCACTGGCAACACTTATGTCTTTTAAGTGTGCACTCGTAAATGTTCCTTTTGGTGGAGCTAAAGGAGGAGTAAAAATCAATCCTAAAAAATATACTGCTCGCCAATTAGAAACAATTACACGCCGTTATACAACAGAGCTTGTAAAAAAAGAAATGATAGGGCCTTCTATTGACGTTCCTGCACCAGATTACGGAACAGGAGCAAGAGAAATGGCTTGGATTGCAGATACGTATGCACTTCTTCGCCCAGGGATTAATGCCCTTGGTTGTGTAACAGGTAAGCCTCTTTCTATGCACGGAATCCGTGGGCGTACTGAAGCAACAGGTTTAGGAGTAATTTATGGTATTCGTGAAGCAATGAGTATTGCTGAGGATATGAAGGATTTAGGTTTAGAACCTGGATTAGCAGGAAAAACAGTTATCGTACAAGGTTTTGGTAATGTTGGTTATCATGCAGCACTTTATGCACAACAAGAAGGTGCAATCGTAGTCGGAATTGCTGAGTACGAAGGTGGAGTATATAACAAAGATGGTTTTGATGTGGAAGATTTGTTCCGTCATCGTAAAGAAACAGGTTCTCTTATGGGTTACCCAAAAGCACAAGAAGTCAAACCAAGTAATCAACTTATGGAGTTTGAATGTGATATTTTGATTCCTGCTGCATTAGAAAACCAAATCACAGAAGAAAATGCACCAAGAATAAAAGCAAAGGTAATTGGAGAAGGTGCAAATGGTCCTATTACTAGAGAAGCAGAAGCAATTTTATTAGCTAAAGGCAAAATGATTTTGCCTGATTTTTACTTAAATGCTGGTGGTGTTACTGTTTCTTATTTGGAATGGCTAAAAAATCTTTCTCGTGTTTCTTTTGGTAAAATAACTAAACGTTATGACCAAATGGAAAATACTCGTATTGTTCAAGCGATTGAAGCTGCGACAGGAAAAGGAGTTGGTGATGATCTTCGTAAAATGATTATGCGTGGTGCTGATGAGCGTGATTTAGTAAACTCTGCATTAGAGGAAACTATGATTACTTCATACCATCAAGTAAGAGAAACTTTCAAAACCTATAAAGATGTAAAGAGTTTGCGTAACGCAGCCTTTATTACTTCGATTGATAAAATTGCAATTGCTTATATGGAATCAGGAATTTTTCCTTGATTTGACCAAATTAGAAAACAACTTAAACTTTGTTATTCAAAGTATAGAGTTATTTTTTATGAAATTTATAAAAAACCATTTCTTCGCAAGGAGGAATGGTTTTTTGTTTGTTTTTACCTCCAAAAACCAAATTTTATTCACATTTTTTAGAGTTATCCACATTTTGAATAAAGTTATCCACATTGTTAGCCTTATTTTCTCCTTTTTTCTGATTTAACACGTTATTAACATTAGAAATCCAAACTTTATTCGATATTTTTTAGAGTTATTCACATTTTAACAAAAGTTATCCACATTTTGAAATCTATTTTTAGTTTTTTTCACTTGTTATTTTTAAAAACTAATCTTATTTGCAGACTTATCAACATATCCACAATAAAATGTGGATAACTTCTTTGTTTTCAACACTTTCAACTTCTTTTTTCTTGTAAAAACGAAAGTTATTCACTTTTTCCACACTTATACACAATTTGTGTGAATATCTGTGCATAACTCGTCTATCGATTGTGTGTAACTCATGTTAAGAAGTAGTTACTAACAGATGTTGATAACGTTACCAACAGTAAGTTTATGGTTATCAACAGGTTATCCACAATGTGTATAAAAAGTGCTTATCAAATGTTGATACTGTGGATAAACCACATAATAAACTGATTATCAGCAAATTAACAGGTTGATAACTTTTAAAAAAGTGTGGATAACCTCTATTTTTCTGTGGATAACATGTTTATAACTAGACTTATCAACTTATCAACACTATAATAGTAATAGTAGGGGGTTTTTAAAAATAGAATTTCTTATTAATTAGTGTGTGAATAAGTTTTGAAATTGAGAAGAAAAAAATTTTTTTTGAGATGGATTTGAAAATTATTTCACTTTTTATTTCTGATGTAATTGCAGCAACTTGTATTCGAATTTCGTGGAGAAAGGAATAAATGTTATCGAACCTTAAACTTAATTCTATTATGTCCTACAAAATAATTCTGAATATTTTGATTCTATTTTTATGTACAAGTTGTTGTGCTTGTGGAGATGAATGTTGGGAAACGACAGAGGCTTTTTATCTCAGACCCATAGATAAAATAACAGGAGAAAATATTTTAATCAAATATGATACACTTATAGGAGATTTTTATTTAACTGATAGTTTTAATAATAAGGTAAATGCAACAGTAAGAGAAACAACTTGGTATGATAATCCTCCTTATTTAATTGTAGGAGTTGATGAAGAAGGGTATATTACTGATAAGCTATTTAAACTATGGATTAAAGATATGTATATAGGAAGTTTTGTTTTGAAAACCCAAAAAACGAAAGCAAATATCACATCTTGTTGTTCGTATTACAAAATAAATGAGTTGAAATTTATAGAATCTACTATTAGTTTAACTAAACAACCACAAGAAGAAAAACAACCTTTTTACGAAATAAAATTTTAAAAAAGTTCCATTTAAGTCAAATAAAAAGTATATTCAGAATTAATACAAATAAGATGATAATAGATAAATAACTGATAATTATGGAATTAATAAATATATAGTTGGGTTAAGAGGTAGTTAATTTAATCTAAAACCTTCAAAAAAATGGGAAGGAATAAAATTAGCTTTTAATTAAATCCTATCAATCTTAACTACTATTATTATGACTGCTTTATTTACCAAAAATCAGAAAATCCAAAATCAACCTAAATTCAGAACCACAAAAGAAGTTCTTGAAAATCTTTACTTCCAAAAAGCAAAGCACGAAAAACACTTCTTTGATTTTGAAAAGGAATTAGAAGGAATTCAGTTACGTATTTTGGAGATTAGAAATCATCAGAATCATCACAAAGAGAAAATTTTTGCTTTAGACAAAGAAATCCAAAAGCATAACAAGAAGCCAAAGCCAGCAAAACAGAAATACAATTACACTAGCTTTTATGTTTTTGCAGGACTTTTAATCGCTATTTTTATAGCTGCTTTATATTTTATTTTTACACAATTTATTGCAATCTAAATTGTTAATTTTATAAATAATTAAAGCCTTATTCAATCCGTATATTTCGGTTTTGAATAAGGCTTTTTTGATATATAAAAAGTTATCAACAAAATTTAATATTAAATTTTTGGATGCTCTTTGTCTTTACAAATCTAAAATCGTAAATTAATGTTTGTCAGAAATTTGTAACAGAAGGCTATTTTTATTGGGAAAATTTCACTAAAAACAATTTATTGTTCGTTGCTTTTATAAAGACCGATACACAAATCTCTTCCTAACAAAAATATTTTTTCTTCGTTACCAACAAAGTAATCTTTCTTAGATTGAATCTAAATAATTCAGTTCTGAAATAAGATGCGTATTTTTGTACCAAAATCCGATAGCGTATTTTTAAAATGATAACTCATTCAGAATCAGTTAGAAAAATGAGTTTAAAAGAAACTAGAAAATACGTTCTCCATCAAAATTAATTTATTTCAAAAAAATATATATATGTACGTAATCAAGCGAGACGGCAGGAAAGAAGAAGTGATTATGCAAAAAATCACAGCCAGAATTGAAAGGCTTTGTGATAATTTGGATAATCGTTATATAAAACCTCAAGAAATTACTTATAAAGTTTTGGCAGGACTTTATGATAATGTTACTACCGTAGAACTCGACGAACTTGCAGCCGAAACAGCAGCCACTATGGCAACTGTTCATCCAGACTATGCGATTTTAGCTTCAAGAATTGCTATTTCAAATCTTCATAAAGAAACTAAAGATGCTTTTTCAGAAACGATTGAAGAGCTTTATAATTATGTAAACCCAAAGACAAATGAGCCAGCAGGTCTTATTTCTGATGAGGTTGTACAAGTAGTTCGTAAATATGCACATGTTTTGAATCAAGCTATTGATTATGGTAGAGATTATGAGTATGACTACTTTGGCTTCAAAACTTTAGAACGTTCATACCTTTTGCGTCTTGATGGTAAAGTAACTGAGCGTCCTCAGCAAATGATTATGCGTGTCTCTGTAGGCATTCATGGGGCTGATATTGATGCAGCTATCAAAACATATCATTTGATGGCTGAGCGTTGGTTTACACACGCTACACCAACACTTTTTAATGCAGGAACTCCAAAACCTCAGATGTCTTCTTGTTTCTTATTAGAAATACAAGGTGATAGTGTAGATGGAATTTATGACACATTAAAGCAGTGTGCTAAAATTTCTCAATCGGCTGGTGGAATTGGTGTAAGTGTTCATAATGTACGTGCGACAGGTTCATATATTCGTGGTACAAATGGCTATTCAAACGGAATTGTTCCGATGTTGAAAGTATTCAACGATACAGCTCGTTATATTGACCAAGGAGGAAACAAACGCAAAGGAGCTTTTGCTGTTTATTTAGAACCTTGGCATGCTGATATTTTTGAGTTTTTAGATTTGAAGAAAAATCATGGTAAAGAAGAAGCTAGAGCAAGAGATTTGTTTTATGCTTTATGGATTTCAGATTTATTTATGCAACGTGTACAGGATGATGGCGAATGGTCGCTTTTCTGTCCGAATGAAGCACGAGGTTTAGCAGATTGTTATGGAAAAGAATTTGAAGATTTATATACAAAATATGAATTAGAAGGAAAAGCTCGTAAAACAATCAGAGCGCAAGAACTTTGGTTTGCTATTTTAGAAGCACAAATTGAAACGGGAACTCCGTATATGCTTTATAAAGACCACGCAAATAATAAGTCAAATCAAAAGAATTTGGGTACAATCAAATCTTCAAATCTTTGTACTGAAATTATGGAATATACTGCACCTGATGAAGTGGCAGTTTGTAATTTGGCTTCTATTGCTCTTCCAAAATTCGTTATCGAAAATAAAGAAGGCAAATTAGAATTCAATCATGAAATACTTTATGATGTAACCTATCAAGCAACTGTCAATTTGAACAGAATTATTGATAGAAATTATTATCCAATCGAAGAAGCTCGTAAATCAAACATGCGTCACCGTCCAATCGGATTGGGTGTACAAGGTTTGGCTGATGCGTTTATTTTACTTCGTATGCCTTTTGAGTCGGAAGAAGCTGCAAAATTGAATAAAGAAATATTTGAAACCATTTATTTTGCTGCCATGACTGCTTCTAAAGATTTAGCTATCACAGAAGGAGCTTATGAAACTTTTGAAGGTTCGCCATTATCAAAAGGACAATTCCAATTTGATTTATGGAATGTAGATGAAGATTATCATAATGGACGTTGGAACTGGGAAGAATTGCGTGGCGAAGTAGTAAAACATGGAACTAGAAACTCGCTTTTACTTGCACCAATGCCAACAGCTTCTACTTCTCAGATTTTGGGAAATAACGAATGTTTTGAACCTTATACATCTAATATTTATGTTCGTCGTGTGCTTTCTGGGGAATTTGTTGTGGTAAACAAACATCTTTTGAAAGATTTGATTGAAATTGATATGTGGGATGATGAAATGAAAAATGAACTTATTTCTGCAAATGGTTCGGTTCAGAGTATCAAGCGTATTCCTCAAGAATTAAAAGATATTTACAAAACGGTTTGGGAAATTAGTCAGCGTACAATTATTGACATGTCGGCTGATAGAGGAGCTTATATTTGTCAGAGTCAGAGTTTGAATGTTCATATTCAAAATCCTACTTTCGGAAAATTGACTTCTATGCACTTCCACGCTTGGAAACGAGGTTTGAAAACAGGTATGTATTACCTTCGTACAAAAGCTGCTGCTGATGCAATTAAGTTTACAGTAGATAAAGATGCTTTAGAAATAAACAAAGGTGCAAGTGCAACAAAAGCAAAGGCTGAAAAAATAGTTGCTCAAAGCAACGAAGAAATGTTAGAAATGGCTGGAGCTGGAGATATGGAAGAACAATCAAATCTTGCACTCGCTAGAATCCATAAACGCCAAAACGGACAAGCACAAGAAGAACAATTAAAAGACGGACTAGGAGGAGCAGCTTGTTCACTAGACGACGAAGATTGTTTGGTTTGTGGAAGTTAAATAATAATGTCGTCGGTGGAGACACCGACAACGGCAAGTTATATTTTGAAACCACCTAAAAATTAGTTTTTAGGTGGTTTTTTAGTTTACAAATTTGAATGTTTTATTTCTTAGGAATACTATTTTCTAGCTCTGTTTTTTGTGATAAAATAGAAAGGTTTATTAATCCTCCAACTACTAATATTGCTCCTGCTACAAAAGGAAAACCTGCTCCCACTAAATCTGCAATATTAGCAGACCATAAATACGGAAGACAAAATAACATTCCAAAAATTCCTGCTGCAATTATAGCAAAACTTCCATATTGGCTAATTTCTCTTACTGTCCATTTTTTCATACTATATACTTTTTGTGTTTTTGGATTAAATAAACTTTGACGAAGCTCATCGATTTGTTTATCTGCAAACTCATCAATCCTCCATTCTTTGATTGGTATTGCTTGCTGACCTTTTCTAAGATCTTGTAAAAATATATTCCATTTGTTAGGTAAAAGAATGACACCATAAAGAAATATCAGAATACTAACCAAAGACCAGTTACCATTACCTATCATAAATGCTTGCATTCGTATTTCATCTAATGGAGTCATTTTAAAACCCAAAAGAGAGTGTTTTAAGTCATGACTTTCAAAATTAGGTACTAAATTTAGATTATTCTCTTTCAAATTTTTAGCAATTTCTTTTCCTAAAGTTCCTTGTTCTAGTTTTTCTAGTTCTGCGATTTTAGACTTTAGTTTTTCTGTATCACATATTTTTTCTATTATCCAAACAGACAAATAAAATGACTTTTTAATAATTTTTTCTGAAATGCTATATTTTTTCATTTTTAGATTAATTGATTGAAAAATAAATATACAAAAAACCACTTAAAAAATCATTTTCTGATTCTCTAAGTGGTTTTTTTTAAGTAAGCTCTTTAGATTAGTTTTGACGCTAAATAAACTAGAATTATCCTCTTGTAAAGAACGACTCTACAAATTCTTTTTTATTGAAAATCTGTAAATCTTCTACTTTTTCACCTACACCAATATATTTTACAGGAATTTTGAATTGATCAGAAATTCCAATTACTACGCCTCCTTTTGCTGTTCCGTCTAATTTTGTGATAGCTAAAGAACTAACTTCGGTAGCTCTTGTAAATTCCTTTGCTTGCATAAATGCGTTTTGTCCTGTGCTTCCATCCAAAACTAACATTACTTCATGTGGTGCATCTGGAATGTGTTTTTTGATTACTTTATGTACTTTTGTTAGCTCATTCATCAAGTTTACCTTTGTTTGCAAACGTCCTGCTGTGTCTATGATTACGATGTCTGCACCTTGTCTAATTCCTTCTTCTACCGTTTCGTAAGCGACAGTTGCAGGGTGGACATTCATTCCCTTTGAAATAACAGGAACATCTACTCTGCGTCCCCATTCAATAAGCTGATCAACGGCAGCAGCACGGAATGTATCAGCAGCACCTAACAATACTTTTTTACCAGATGCTTTGTATTTAGCAGCTAGTTTTCCAATTGTTGTAGTTTTTCCTACACCATTTACTCCAACAACTAATAAAACATAAGGTTTTATATTACTTGGAAGGTCATAATTTTCAACATCAGAAGAATTATTTTCAGCTAAAAGTGCAGCTATTTCTTCTCTTAATATTCTATCAAGTTCTGATGTAGTGGTATATTTGTCTTCTGCAACACGCTTTTCGATACGATTGATAATCTTTACAGTTGTATCGACACCTACATCTGAAGCAACCAAAATATTTTCTAGTTCATCTAAAACGTCGTCATCGACCTTTGATTTGCCTGCAATGGCTTTTCCAATTTTATCAAAAAAGTTAGTTTTTGATTTTTCAAGACCTTTGTCTAGCGTTTGTTTTTGTTCTTTAGTAAAAAATTTCTTGAAAATAGACATACTGTTGTTCGAAAATAGGTGGAGAAGAGAAGTAACTTTGAAAACTTAAACCATAAGAGCTTAAAGTTTTAGATTGTTTGAAATGCAAAAATACAGATTTGTATTCAGACTTTAGGTATTCTTAACTTAGTATTTTTTGTTTACTAGTTTAAAATACAGATGCTTGAAGTAGTAAATGAAAAAAAGTCCCTAAAAACATTACTGTAATGGGACTTTTTAGTCTTTTGCTTTGAGAAATACCATTTGTAAGAACTATTGAAGTATTAATAAACTTAAATGCTATTTTATTTATAAAAAATAAAATTTAGCTTTTACGGTTCAATACTTCTTGTACCATTTGTTCAGGAACGATTTCTTCCTTAAATGTATAAGCTCCAGTTTTTTCCGAACGGATAGTACGGATTACTTTAGCATATTTTTGAGTACCTTCTTTTTTTAGGGTTGCTACTACTTTCTTAGCCATAATAGTTAAACTTAAATGAGTGAGAATACTAAATAGTCTGACTATCTAATATGATTAAAATCTAATTTGAATGAAAGATAAGATAATAAAAAATTACTTAATCTCTCTGTGCATTGTATGTTTTTTAAGGATTGGATTGTATTTTTTCAACTCCAAACGCTCAGTTACATTTTTGCGATTTTTTGTAGTGATGTAACGAGAAGTACCTGGAACGCCAGATGTTTTGTGTTCCATACATTCCAAAATCACTTGTACTCGGTTGCCTTTCTTAGCCATGATAATAATAAAATTAACTTCTGAGTTTTATAAAAATAAAATTTCAAAAGTAGAGATGTAAAGTTATATTCTAATTAAGATGCTTAAAAATAAGTAAGAATTACAATTGTATCAGACTTATAAAAATCTATTTGCGATTGTTTACCTTATTAAATTTTTATTTTTTAATTAATATATTAAAAAATATAAGCAAATCAAATTGTTAAGCCTATGCTTCTTGAGCAGGCTTTAAAAAACTTTTGTGCAAATGTCCTTTTGCTACTGCTTTACGCATTGTAGGAAGGATACCGTTTTTACTAATAGTACGGATTGCAGAAGTAGAAACTTTCAAAGTAACGAAACGATCTTCTTCAGCAATATAAAAACGTTTTTTCTGCAAGTTTGGATAAAAACAACGTTTAGTTTTGTTGTTTGCATGAGAAACATTGTTTCCTGTCTGCGTTTTTTTGCCAGTGATATCACACACTCGTGCCATAATGAATAAAATTTATAGTAAAACAAAAGTTTATATATATGATAAATTGCTTTTGTTTCTCTAAGTTGTAAATATAAATGAAATACGAGTTGTATTTTTAAATTTTAATTTAAAAGAAGTAAATATTTTTTTGAAAACGAATGCAAAATGAACTAAGACAAAAATTATTTTTTCAGAAGTTGCATCATTTCTAAAAGCATTTCTTGCCTACTTTTTTATTTAATAATCTCTAAAAAGAATTTTAAATAAAAATATAATTTGCTGAGAAGGCTCATTTTCAACCTTTTACTCTTTTGAATAGAATTGCAAAGGTAAACCCTTTTTTTGTGAATTGCAATTATTAAAATAAAAAAGATGATAAACAAAATTAATTCTAGTTTTTTGCTTTGTTAGAATTTATTATCTTTAGAATCAGTTGAACTTCACTTGCAGTGCTTTAAAAATATCCTATTAATTTTTTATAAATTTTATGAAATGCTTCTCAATATTCCCCCTATCCTAACAGATGTAGTTGTTATTTTGGCTTTAGCCATTCCTGTTATTTTACTTCTATATAAAATGCGCTTGCCAAGTATTGTAGGTTTTTTGGTAACAGGTGTTATTGCAGGTCCTTATGTTTTGAAACTGGTTACAAGTCAAGAACACATTGATATTTTAGCAGAAATTGGAGTTATTTTACTTCTTTTTACTATTGGAATGGAGTTTTCTCTACCCAATCTTTTGCGTATTAGGAAGGCTGTTTTTTTAGCTGGCTCTCTTCAACTTGTTCTTACAACAGTTGTTTTTGGTGCAATTACCTATTTTGGAACGTATGACTACTTGCCAATTGCTATTTTTTACGGTTTTCTTTCTACACTGAGTAGTACAGCAATTGTTTTGAAACTCTTGCAAATGCGTGGGGAAATGGGAAGTCCACATGGTCAGATTATTCTTGCTATCTTGATTTTTCAAGATATTGCTGTTGTACCAATGATGCTCATGATGCCTATTTTAGCAGGACAAGCAGATAATGTACTACAAGAAGTATTTCTGATGATTGCCAAAACAGCTGGTGTACTTGCATTTTTAGTTTTGGTTTCAAAGTTTGTCTTAAAACCTTTTCTTAATTTGGTTGTCATGACCAAGAGTAAAGAGCTTTTTATTTCTACTATTGTCGTAATTTGTTTTTCGGTGGCTTATCTTACTTCTTTGGCTGGTCTGTCACTTGCTTTGGGTGCTTTTTTGGCTGGATTAGTAATGTCGGAGTCAGAATATTCACACGATGCAACAGGTTATATTTTGCCTTTTAAAGAGATTTTTACAAGTATCTTCTTTATTTCTATTGGAATGTTGATGGATATTAATTTCTTATGGCACAATCTTATAGAAATTCTTTTACTTACACTAATGAGTATTGCTATTCAGGCTTTTTTAGCTTTCTGGGCTGCTAAATCTTTGAAAGTAACAGCTAAAACGGCTATGCTTGTTGGTCTTTCTATTTGTCAGATAGGAGAATTTGCATTTGTTCTTGCAAAGTCTGGAACAGAAATCGGATTGATGCCTATTGAACTGTATCAGTATTTTCTTTCTACTTCTGTTTTGACAATGGCATTTGCACCTATTTTGATATTAAACTCTAAACCAATCTCTCATTTCTTGATTTATAAATTACCCAAACCAAAAATAATAAACCGTTGGGCTACAAAAAGAGTAAAGCTACCTGAATTTTTACAAGAGTTTAAAGATAAAAACTTAGAAGACCATATTATAATAATAGGTTTTGGCTACAATGGAAAAACAATCGCAAAAGCTGCTAAACTATCAAATATTCCATTTATAGTCATTGAAACTGACCCTAAAAAAGTAAAAAAAGATAGCTTATATAGAAAAAATATTTTATTTGGAGATGCAATGAATGAAGAAGTTCAGCATCAGGTTCGTTTTGAAAAAGCTCGTATTGTCGTAATTACTCTGACTGATTTAGAAATTACTAAGGTACTTACTCATAAAATAAAATATCTTAATCCAGAAGTAGGTGTTTTGGTAAGAAATAAACGTGCTAAAGATGTTGCAGCCATTGAAAAAGCAGGGGCTGATGTTATCGTAACTGATGAACTAGAAACTAATTTGGAGCTTTTTACACAAGCCTTACAGTATTATTACTTACCACAACGAGAAGTGTATGCTTTAATTTCAAAAATCAAAGAAGACCTTATTGATGAATGATAATTTAGTGATAACTTATTAAGGGTTAATGTTAAGTTGAATTTCAATTGTCAAATAAAATTTTATCAAAAATTTCGTTTTTATATATAAATTTTTCTATTAAAATGCTCAAAAAAAACTCATCCTTTTTATCAATTCTTTGTATTCTTTCTATAGGTTTTTTCAATCTATTTCTACTTTCTTCATGTGAATCAGGTTCGAAAGAGTTTATTTCTCAATCAGACAATGAAAAAACATATACAGATGCAGATGTAAACTATATAAAAGAACTCAACTCAAAGAGTTTGATAAAACTTACTAATGCAAAAAATAAAAATTCGCTTAGTTCAAACACTTTTCCTCCCCAAGAACTCAAAGATTCTTTAGCTTTTGGACAGCTTTTATACGTTCCTGTTTATTCAGAAATTTATAGCATCGGACACCATAGAACAGAGCGACTTTCTTCTACACTAAGCATCAGAAATGTAAATCTTGATGGCGAATTTTATATTACTCGTTTGGAATATTACGATACAGAAGGAAATATTTTGAAGGAAATAAAAGCCTCCGAACTGCCTATAAAAGTAAATAGTTTGGAAACAAAAAATCACGTTATTGCGCTTTATGATGATAGAGGAGGCGTAGGAGCAAATTTTATTTTAGAATGGAGAAGTAGTAAGCCGATTGTTGCGCCTATGGTAGAATCGATTATGATTAGTACAGAGTCTAATTGGGGGCTTTCTTTTACGGCTACCTCAAGAACAATAGAAAATTATGGTAGAATACTTCGACCTTATTAATTGTAGAAATGCATTTATCTGTATTCAAAATCCTGTAAACCCTACTAATCCTTAACAAAAATCATTTATAAGTATTTTGTATTATAGATTAAAATGAAAAAACAAATAGTAAAGAAAAATGAAATTCTTCAATTAGGAATAACTGGAGGAATAGGAACAGGAAAAAGCACTGTTTGTAAAATCTTCGAAACGCTAGGAATAGCTGTTTATGATGCTGACAGCCGTGCAAAATCAGTAATGATAACTGATAATATCTTAAAACAAGAACTCAAAGAAGCCTTTGGAGAAGAAGTTTATTTAAGCGAAAATGAAATTAATAGAGATTTTTTAGTAAAAACAGTTTTTTCAAATCAACCAGATAATAGTAATGATAATTCGAAAGTAGAAATCCTTAATTCTATTGTACATCCAGCTGTAGGAAGAGATTATCAGACTTGGTACAACGAAAACAAAGATAAAAGTCCATATCTTTTGAAAGAAGCAGCTCTGATGTTTGAGTCAGATTCATACAAGGTTTTGGATGCTATTATTGTAGTTCATGCACCATTGGAAGAACGTATAAAACGAGTTTTGAAAAGAGATTCCCACCGAACAGAAGAACAAGTAAAAGATATTATTTCCAAACAACTTCCCGAAAGTGAAAAACTAAAGCGTGCCGATTTTGTAATTTATAATGATGCTTCTCATCCTTTGATTAAGCAGGTTTTGGAGCTTCATGAAAAATTTCAATCCTTATTATAGATATTATATTTCTTAGCTAAACTTCTTAGTTCCTTATTATTTTTCCATTTCTCTGTACCAATCATTGATTTGATAAGAAAAATTAAGCCTTCTTCTATACTTTCTGCTTTACCAGTAATCCAAGCATCTTTCCAAGGACTTTTTTCAATAGGTAACTTGTAGTGGAAATGATAATTCTCTAGAAATGGAGAAGCATTAATAGTAATAAATTCTTCTAATCGCTCAGAATCTTTCGCTTGAATACACATTCTATAATGTGATGTAAAAACAAATAACTCTGTTTCAGTAAAGTTTTTATTGATAAACTCTATTAACTTGAGCATCTCTTTTCCTAACCTTACAAGAGCCATTCCTACATCTTCATTCGCATAAAACTCTTCAATAGTTGTTGTCTCAGATTGATATTTACTTCTTATTATAGGCATTTGAATTATTTTGTTTTTAGTAATTCAACTTTTGGAGAACGCAAAACAATCGTATTTCCTTCTTTGAAAGCTCTAAATTCTGCCAAACCTTCTTTGGGTTTATGAAAACTCATTTCGTTAGTAGCTTCAAAATGAGAAAGCATATAGGAAAGTCGTTTGTTTTCTGAATAAGTATATCTTTTTTTTGTACCCTCCAAAAAAATCTTGACTGTAATTATTTTATTATTGATACTTCCTGTGTATTCTCCTATTAGCTCTTGAAAGGGAATTGATTCAATTTTTGAAGGAGTAGCTGTGATTTCTGAAATTGCTGTTTCATTTTCTGGAGTATAAGATGAATTTGATTTTTTTCCTAAATTAAAAACAAAAATTCCTCCTGCTATCAATAAAGTAATCACCACAATACCAACCAATGCATACAAATAATTATTTCTAGATTCTACTAGAACTGGATTTTCTGTTGTGTTATTAACTCTTCCTGTATTTCTAGGACTTCTTTCTTGGGGTCTATCAAACATTACTCTTCTTCTTTCTTAAATTGTATTTTGGCTTTTTGTTCTATTTTCCAATATTCGCCTTCTTTTATTAGATTTCCTTTTTCTACCGTTTCGACGGCATTATCTTCAAAAGATGGAGAGCCGATAACTTCAAAAGCAAAAACAAAACCAGACAGAGAACGATAAAAAGAGTTGAAAAAATTTGTCTTCATTTCCTTATATGTTTCTAAAGTTGCTTCGGTACTAGAAATCTGATTAATGACAAAAATACTATTACTGACAGGTTTTTCTCTGCCTTGTTTTAAAAGTTTCTCGTCGTCTTGTTCCTCTACATCTCTTATTGAAAGATAACTCGTAATTGGAAAAGTTGTTATTTGTGTAGGTACTGATATATTTTGATTCTGAGTTTGTGGTTTTGTTTGTGCTGTATTTTCTACTTCATTAGTCTGTAATTGTTGATTGATAATAGCTTGATTTTTTCTAATCGGTACAGGTTGTTGATTTACTGGTGGTGTATATTCTTTGGGTTCTATTTTCTGTCCTGTAATTCTATACATCAAATTCAGAATAGCTCCTTCATTCTTTATTCCATTATCAAGTGTTTTATAATAGTTATTTGCTCTTTGTATTTTTTCTTCTGCACTTATTTTTTGTCCTAAAATAGTTTGTAGTTCGTACATCGCTACACCCAATTTACGAAGGCGTAATTGTTCTTTAAATTTTGCGATTTCTTTATCGTCCATGAGATTTATCTTTTTTGATTGAGTTAGAATTATTATAAAAACAGGGTTAAAACCCTGTTCAATTAATAAAACCAAAATTTTGTATGAAAAACTATTTTACCAAAATTAGAAATAGATTATGAAAATTTCACCTTCAAACGCTTTTTCACTTTCCAGACATTATCTTCTTTTATCAATTCTCCTTTTTCTTCTTGCGTTATTTTTTTGGCACTCTCACTAAATGTTGAATGTTCCATAACATGATCTAGCTTTTCAATAGAACGAAAAATAGACTCAAAAGCCATATCTTTTATATCTGAATGGAGCATCAAATCTGCTTTTTTTGCTTCATTGTTTTTGTCATTATACGGACGAATTACAAAAATACTGTTACTCATCCCTTTTGTGCGTTCTGAACTTATTCCATTCTCTCCAATATCTGACAAAGAAACATATAAAGGTTCTTGGGAAGTTATGTTATTTTTAGGTTGTGTTTCTACTTTTGGAGTGCTTGTAGTTTCTTGGTTTTTTATTGCTTCTTTTTCTGTATTTTCGATTTTAGTTTTAGTTGATAATTCTCCTATCACTCTCATTAATTCTTTTATTTCTGCATTATTAGCTACTTCTAAAGCTATATTTTTGCTTCTAGCTTCTTTGAGTTTTTGTTCATCAGATAGATTAGAATTAGTCAGAATGGCTGTCAATCGGCTTTTTTCTTCCTTGATTTGATTCTGAATAAGTATCGTTTGTCTTTCTTTATTATCTGTATCTTGATTTGTTGAAGAAACTGTATTAACTACAATATTATCTCTACTCAAAGGGTCTTTTTTTACAATATCTTTTTTAGCTTCTCTAGGAACAGTTGGCTTATTTTTTTCATATTGCTTATACATCACAAAAGCAATAATTGAAATAGCTATTACCCCAAATATAATCCACATCATATAATCGTCTTCTTGTGTTGTTGCAATATTCAAATCAATAATATAACGGTTGTCTTTTCCTTCTAAAATAAGTGAAGTATTGGCATTTGCTACTAAAAATGTAGTATCTAAGGTAGGATTATTTTTTATACGAATATGAATAGAATCCGTTTTTTTTATGTCTAAGCCAAATTTATAAGTAGTCTTTTCGCCTTCTGATGTTTCATTTGTTCCAACAAGTTCTTTTTCTTCATCTTGATTGATTCTATAATACATAATCTCAGATGAAGCTGTTTGCGTTGAATCTTCAACTACTTTTGTTTCTAGTGTTGAATTTTGTTTGGTTGTATCTGCTTTTATTGAATCTGTTTGATTTTCTGCGTCTGTTGGTTCTGTATTTAACTGACTAATTGCCGAATTTTTAATTTTATTCAGTCTTTCTTTTAAGGCTTTTATTTCCTCATCTTTTAGCGTAAATGCTTTTTGTTCATCTCCAAAATCTTTAGTTCTAGTTATAATTTTATCTACAATTTTTTCTAGGGATTGTACAGCAGAAAGGACATCATTGGTAGGATAATATTTTGAGCTAAATTTTATATAATCTATTTCATAAATATAGCCTGTAACATTATCACTCAATTTTTCCTTACTAAACATTCTTTTAATAGAATTTGCTTTTATGTTGGGTTCTAATGCTCTGACTCTTGCAAAAGTAGTATCATTTACTTTTTGATTTACTTCAATGACAGAATTTGGGTCGCCTTTTTTTATTCTCTTCAAAACAGCAATAGCAAATTCATAATTCATCTTATCGATAGCTTTATGAACTACTTCTTTGTTTGTTTTTTGGGTTTGAGCAAATGCAGTGTTGTTACTCAAAAAAAATATTCCAATTAGAGATAAAAAAATGTAAAAGGGTTTCATGGAAGTTGTTGTTTTGTATTTACCAAACGGTTCGCTTTGAGCGAACCGTTCGATTTTATTTATAAATTACATATTTACAGTCGTATTTTTCGCCATGGCAAGAGCCAAATCTCTAATAATAATACGCAAAGGATAAAAGAAAAACGACTCACGTACAGGCGTATAACCACCCGAAGCATTGCTACGCTCATATATCATTCCTTTGGCAAGTTCTTTTGATTTGATAGCTTTAAAACCCTGTTCGAAAGCTGCCAAATTGGTTTCAATATTAAAATCTTCAAAACGAGTTTGAGGATTTTTGTTCATATCTAAGAAGAGTTCTAAAAACTGGTCTAAATTTTTACTTACTCTAATTGCCATCTGATTTCCTTCTTTCGTCGGTCTGCCATTTTCATCTATTAATTCCTCGTAAGTTAGATTTTTTTGAGGTAATAATTCGTCTGCTGTTGCATCTATTTCTCCCAAAAATACGGTATTTATATTCTGCCCCAAACCTAAATCTTTGTAGGAATCTGAAAAGCTATGAATTCCACCAAAACAAGTCGCTTCTTTTGGTTCTTTGGTCATGTGAAGATTGATATTCCCTCCTATTTCGCCTGTATCTTCTGAATCTGAACTTGGCAAACCTCCTTCTAATTCTCCAAAACCTGCAAATACATTTTCTTCCTCTTCTTCTACCTCAAAACTATTTTCAGCTTTGGGTTTGACATTAATTCCTAATTCTTTGTATTTCTCGTAGGTTTTTTGAGCAAAAATTTCTGTAAACTTTTGTAAACCATTTTTGTCTTCACTATGGTCTAAAAGATTTAAGTACTTTGAACCTGTTCCACTAAAACAAAAATCTTTTGGATAAGGCATTCCACTAACAGCTAAAAGCTGAACAGCATGATAAATACAAGCCGAATAATGAAGTAAGAATAAAAGTAACATATCTTTATCTTCGCTCAATTTTTCAGCAAAATTGATGTGTTCTGCTGAAAACATAAAACTAGATTTGTCGCCAGAATCAAAACGCCCACTATCCATAATTTCATTAAAAATCATTTCTATACGTGAACCTGCTGCCTGACTAATTCCTTTTTTGGTAAGAGAAATTCGTTCTTTAAACCAAGGACGATATTTTGCCACAATTCCTCCTTCTGTTGTTTGATTGGAATCTTTGCTATCTCTTCCTTCCCAAAGTGTATTTGCTCCAAAAAATGCAGAAGTTGCCAAACGTTTTTTTCCACCATTAGAAACAAGTGCAATATCAGTAGAACCACCACCAATATCTATCGAAACTACTGAACTACTTTTGTCTATTTTTCCAGTTGCACGATAATAAAAATAAGGTGCTTCGGACTCGTTTACTAGACGAATGGTAACATTTTTACCTAAAATTTTTCTACTGTTTTCGTTCCAAACTTTGGTCAATTTATCGGTCAATGTTTTTGGTAAACTTAAAGGCTTAAACCAAACTAAACGAGTTCTTGATAAATCGCCACCATTCAAAATTACTTTGTTGCGAATCATGTAAAGTATCTGTTCGATAAATACTTCTACTAATTTTGAGTTTTCGGCAGACCATTTCAAATTTGTCGTTACTTCTTGTCCGTGTCTTGCTATGTCTAAATTGTCCTTTTCATACAAAAATCCGATAGATGAATTAAGCAAAACATCAAACTTTACGTCGTTGGAATGAATAAGAGCCGTTCGGATAGGGAAAGCATTTCGCCAGTTTTGATACAATGCTTCTTGTGCTGGAGGATTTCCAATTAGATTTGGCATAAACATTCTATCTTGAAAAAATGTCGTTGCAAGTCCGATTGCATTATCATCAAAACTATATCTTTCTAACATCACATGTTTTTTGTCTGCCGTTGGCTTGTTGAGCGTAACGGCTTGCATGTCTTCTTCTCCTATGAAAAATGGATAGGTTTTTATTTTTCCTGCTGCCATAGCATCATCATCTGTAAAGGCTACAAATGTATTTGTTGTTCCAAAATCTACAGCTACTGTAAATGGTTTTGGATTTGTTCCTCTGTGTGGTGGTTTTTTCCAACGTGGTACAATCCAACCTCTTGCTTTTTCGCCTGTTTTGCCTTGATAGGGAGTAATTATTTCTAAAGCATCAAAACAAGTTCCTGAAACAGAATAAACCGACAAGTGAGAACCTTCTACTTTTCGTTCGAATCTACTTATTTTTTCAATCGCACTATCACTTGTAGAAATTGCATTTTCTTCATTATATGCCAACAAATCATATTCTTCTACATTATCAAGCTGCGAAGAAAGCAACATTATTTTATACATTGTGTCATACTCAGCATCGCCAGTACGAACAAAAGGATAAATAGAGATAGAAAAAGGCGACGGAATATCATCCATAGTTTCATCTTTTCCATCATCTACCAAATTGATTATTTTTCCATTATTCGCATTTCTTGGATTTCCATAATCATAAAAACGAGTAAAAGTAATGAAGGCAGACGAAACATTTTTACTTCCTTTTATCGGAACTTTCAATGTTACTTTTATATTTCCTTGTTCGGATTCTACTTCCTCAATTGCTAAATTTTCAATGAGTGTTTCTTCATCAAAAAACTTAAAATACAAATCAGTTACAGGCAAAAGAAAATCTACACTATGAGCATGAATATGATTTTCAGGAACAACAAAAGTATCAGGATTGATAAGATAAGGCATTCTAATCAAATCTTCGGCTAATAAATCTGTCGTTACCAAATACGGATAATTATAACCTATTTGTGGTAAATTTCTATCAGCCCAATTATTTTTTGGTAATGAAAATTCTACTTTTGTTTTGTTGTTCCATTCTTTTCCTTTGAAATAACTAAAGTTTGGATTATCAAAACCTTCTTGTAAAACCAAAGGCAATACTTTTTTGACATTACTTCCTTCGCCAATTTCCAAACGAGCCGTTTTTTCTTTTGAAATACTTGGTTTTATCAAATAACTACTATCCAAATCGCCATCTGTGATAATTGGCGCACAACTTTTCCATGCAACTCTTTCTATACGTGGCGTTTTTCCACCAATAACAACATCTTTATAATCCATTTCGAAAGCTCCCATTTTAGAGTTTTCGTCATAAATATCTTTTATCTCGTCGCCTTTTGTGTTATGGAATTTTTCTCTTTGTACACGCATGTATTCGTGTAGGTTGTCCATTTGATTGAGAAGTCCTTTATGCAAATAGAAAAGACGATGCACATACATTTGAAACTCCATCGGACGCTGATGCAACGGTTTCAAACCTGTAAACATCGCTCTACCATCTAACGTTTTGATAGGACTAATTAAGTCTAAAAAATGCTTCTCTTCTTCTTCGGCTGTCTTGGAAACGAAAGCAAAAGTAAGAGGCGAAGTAGCAATAATTGGCGTAGAATCGTAAGTCAGAATATAAAAACTAGGCGTTTTGCGCTCTCCTTGATTATTTTTTCCAAAAGGAGAAAGTTCGCCAGTAAAAAGGTCTATTGTTTTTCCTAAAAGTCGGTGTCCATCATTATCAGAATTTTTGAGAGCTTTTATTCTTTCATCCAAATTCCATTCTACAAGCGAAAAATGTCCGTCTTTATCAGCTTGTAAATGTTCTCTAAGATTATAAATTAAATCTATGGCATCAAGGCATTCTGAAACCAGTTGATGATAAATTGTACTTCCTTCGTGTCCCAAACGATTTACCATTTTGAAAGCAATATCGTAAAGGTGCATTTGTGCAAAGGGCGTAGGAATTGAACTTGGTGGAATCGCTACTTTTGAGCCATTGGGGTCGTCTATTTCTTCTATACGTGAAGAATTATAAATTTCGGTAGTATGCCAGCCTTTTTTGTCGGTACTTCTTTCTTTGCGTAATGTGAGTAAATGACGACTGTTATTTTGAGGTTGTGCCATAGTGAGTGTTTTTTTATGCTCAAACCTATAAGGTTTCTGAAAACCTTATAGGTTTAGTTGAAATTATATTTTAAAATATTTTGTATAAATAGAATCGGTTGCTCTATCCATCAATTCCAACATCTTTTCAAATCCTTTTTGGTCAGTTTTTAGGTTTCTTACTTCATCATTCATAATTACATTTATTCTATCATCAGAAAGACGAGTATTAAATAATTTGGTAGCAAAACTTTTCTTGACAATTTTTCCATGGTCAACTACCCACTCGTTCATATCTGTATCTACATTAAAAGGAAGAAATTTTCTTTCTTTTACGCCTAATTCTCTCAGCCAAGCATTATAATCTATCAAAAATTTTACTAACGGTTCAAATTCTCCATTTCCTTTCTTAAAACCATCTTCGTGTTCGCTTCCTAATGTTTCCTTAAACCAAGGTTGAGAGTCTGCATTTCTACCCAAATTATTATAAACATAAGTTAGAAATAAAAATTTTATAATTGGCTTATGAATAATTCGGAGTGTTTCTTCATCAAGATTATACAAAGAAAGTTCTTTATTATCTAGTTCAACAGAACATTCATGAAAATGACTATCTCTATATGTGGAAGCTACATTTGTATCATATCCTTTTTGCATAGATGAGAAATTAATTATTCCCATCGCTGCCATCATTTCTACTAAATGAGATGCGTTTTCTTGTGTTTTTTCGTCATTATTGTGCATTGCTAATTGACTATCAGCAATATAATAGAGTTCATCAATTCCCTTTAATTGATTTTCATAAAATGATAAAGCTGCCTTTGTTTTGGTAATAAACGAGTTGGAATCGATAAAACTATCCTTATTTTCATTGAGCTTAAAATAAGGCATCACACTAACAGCACCTTTTACAGCCTTTTGAATATTATCGCCAGCACTTTGTAGGTTTTTGAGAAGCAGAGGAAAACCTGATGCGCCTGTTCCTCCAAAAATAGAACTGACTAAAAAAATCTTATCTCCAGTATTGAAAACTCGTTTGAAAAACTTAAATTCTTCTGAATCTTCTAGTTTGTTCAAAATCACACTTCCCATACTTGGATTTCCTCTAAAACCGACAGCCATTTCACTTTTTCGGTCTTTTTCTGAAAAGAACAACGACACAAAACTTTGGTCTTGATTAGACATATCTTTATTATAACCGATAAATTCCTCAAAGGTATTTTTGGCATATTTACTAAAATTAAGACCAAAAGAATTATCTATTTTTTCGGTATCGTTGATAGTTTCACTATGTAGTTTTCCTAAAGGCAATATTTCGGTAGAGAAAAACGAAGAATTTGTCGTTTTGGCGTGTTGGAAGTTTTTTTCATATTGTTCCAACATCATTTTTACTTTTCTGTACTCATCACTCGTTTCGTGTGGGTCAATCAGAATAGGAATTACTTTTTCAGCGTTTATTTTTACGCCTGCCGAAAGAAGCATAATCAAAGATTTGACTACTCTTGTTCCTGTTCCACCAATTCCGAATATAAAAAGATTGTTTTTGCTGCTCATTTTCTTTGTGTTTTTTGTTTTAACATTAAACCTATAAGGTTTCTGAAAACCTTATAGGTTTGGATATAGGTTTAAAAATCTTAAAAAGGCGTTTTTCGTCCATTGGTAGAAAACCATTTAAAAATCATAGAAAGTACAAAAAACAAAAGAAAACCATACAATAAATTGATGACAGCATACCAAAGTGAAAGTGTTAAGACAGGTTTGAAGGCTTTAGAAAAAGCAGAATAAGCAATAATAAAAGCAACTACTCCAGTAAGAAAGCCATTGAGTAGAAATGTTCTGAACCAACTCCCAAAACTATTGTAAGAAGAATACAAACGATTGTAAAAGAAATAGAAAAGAATAGCCATCACAATAGTAATTGCCAAAAGAAGCCAAAGTGTAAGAGGAAAAACATCGTTTCGCCAAGTAGCAACTGTATTCGATGGAATTTGAGCCACACTTCTCAAAAACTTCTCATAAATAAACATCAAAAAATCTCTCATAAAAAAATCAATTACGAATTAAAAATTACGAATTACGAAAGTAATTTCTTTAAAAAATTTCTAACCGTCGTTGAGGTTCAAATGAAACCGTCAACGAGGACTTTATTACCTCAACGACGGCTTTAGCCTCGTTGACGGTCTAAGTTTTTTATAAAGCACTTGCAGTAATAATATAAGGATATGAAAACAATGTTTCATTATCGTGTGCTTCCTGAATTCCTGATATAACTCTTTTAAGAAGTACCGTTCTTTCGTTTCGCTCTGCATCTGTTTCGTCAGATTCTGTATTCCAATCGTTTATCCAAGTAGGCAAGCTGTTTTTGAGTTCCAAATTTAGACTTGCTTTACAAGGAATATCTACTGAATAAGTTTCTATTTCTACAAAATGCGTATATTTTTTGGCAAGAACAATATCTTCTTTTGCCACTTTTGGCTCAAACTCTTTATACGTATAAACTTTGTTTATGTTACTCTTTGAGTTTGGCGAACGAACAGATAAATTCGCTTTCAAGTATTCTAAATCTTGATGCTGTTTGGGTAACTTGCTCAAATTCAGTCCAATCGTATAAGTTAGTTTTTCTTCTTCAGAAATATATTTTGCTTCTGCAATAATGCTTGTACAATTTGATTTTCGTTGCCACAATGACTCTGGATTTCTGCCCGATTGTGCTAATATTTCGCCTTGAACAGTTTCATATTTTTTGCCAATATGCAGCTCTTCCGAAAACTTCACTTTTTCACTAATCAGTTTATCAATCTGTTCTACTAAAGGCTGTTTTCCCAATACCCAAACATAATACGGACGTTTGTCATTACAGCAGTTTTCAACAACTTGATTACTTACTGTATAAAATTTTCCTGAATAATCTGATTTAAAAGCATAGACAGAAAGAGCCATTTCTGGACGTTTCAAAAACATTTCTCTTAATCTAACATTGAGTGTTCCTTCCAAATTCAGAACATTGGGAGGAGAATACAAAAAATCGGAAACGATAATACTAACATCTTCTTGATTGTTCTTTTTGATAATTTTTTCTACTAAATCGGGAAGGGTTGTCGTTTTTCCAAAATCAAATTCTGCTCTTGAAATTTTTGAGGCTATATCATCTTTTGATTCAAATTCTAATGTCGTTTGGTCGTCTTTTATGCCGTAAAAGTTTTTAGATTTTGATTCTACACTCGTTACAAACCACGAAAAAAGACTTGCCATTTCTTTCTGAAAACCTGTACTTCTACCTGTTTGCTTCGGCATATAGCCTTTCATACTTCCAGAAATCTCTAAATAGACATTTAAGTTATCAATTTTACTAGACGTAATTTTGAGTGTATCTCTTTTGCAACCTGTACAAGGGTCTATCAAATCCGAATTTTCGACAGGCTCACTAGAAACACAATTATCTATTACATCACTTACATTATCATAATCTACATCGTCATTCGGACACGCTCCACCACAAGAATACAAAGAAAAACACAAAACGAATATTCCTAATAACCAATCATATTTTACTTTAGACATAGATTTCTTTATTTTATTTTTTGTTTGTAAACAGAAGTAGAATCGTATGCAATATGTAATTTTTTTTTTAGATAGGAAAGTAGGGGAGAGGGATTTTTTGTAAATTCAGCCTACAAAATGTTCTTCTATAAAAGTTATAAAAATGTAACCTTTACAAATAACTTACATAGTTTGTGATTTTCAGGTAGTTTTTGTCATTAAATAATAGATAAAGTATCAATCTTCAATTTTTTCTTCATTTTCTAATAAATCTAATATGGAATATTCAGTAAGGTCAATTAATGCAGCTCGTAATCACAACTCAGATAGAAGTGAGTTTACAAAGCAACTACAAACTATGATTAATGAACATGCAGAACAAGGGTGGGAATTGCATGGTGTTGAGCAGGTCAGTACTTGGGTAAAAGGGAATAGTGCTTGTTTCAATCAAAAGCAAGGCTATTTTGAAACAATCAATTTAGTAATTTTTAAAAGATGAAAAAACTGTTACAATTTGTAATCAAATTCTATCAAAAGCATTTTTCTAAAAAATTAGCTCGTAATTGTCTATTTAAAGAAAGTTGTTCGAATTATGTATATCGTAAGCTAGAAGAGGAAGGAACAAAAAAAGGCTTAAAAGCATTTTATTATAGATTTCAAACTTGTAGAGTAGGATATACATTTTCGTTTAATACAGCCAATAATAATTTTGATATTATATTAGAAAATGGAGATGTTCTATTAAACTCTGAAATATCTGAAAGTATCGAACTTCCTAATTTTTCATTGGAAGATTATTTGAAATAAAGAGTATAACGTTTCGAACATAATTACGTTGTAATTAGATGATTTCTTAAATTATCTAGCTAAAATTTAACCTAAAAATATACTTTAAATAATGTCAGAATATCAATTACCACCACTTAAAGACGAGAAAAAATTTGAAGAATTCATTTGTGATTTATTTAACGAAATAGAGAAGACAAAATCTTACTCTAACACATCTTTTCAAACCTTTGGTGTGAAAGGTCAATATCAAAAAGGAATAGATATTTTTTCTTATGAAACAAATACTGTAATTCAATGTAAATTGAAAGATATTAGCAAGAAAGATGATGCCATTAGAAAAGATATTAAAGCAGATATAGATAAGGATTTAGGCAAAATTAAAAACCTCCAATTTGATTTCGATAGATTAATATTTATATCAACTTTCAGAGATGATACTCACCTTGAAGAGTACACAAAGAAAATTAAACAAGAAAGAAATCTTAACTTTCGTCTTGAATACTGGGGATGGGATACAATACAAAGATATTTGAAAGGGAAAAAAAATCTACTAGAAAAATACTACTCAGACTTTATTATTGAACAAAGCTCTGAAGAGGCTACATTTCTGAGAAATTTATCTCTCAAAAAAAAGATTGAAAAAGATTTTAAAGACTGGTTGAGTTACTCTCCCAGGAACTGGAAAAGGAGAGGACGGATGATAATTCGCTCTTTGAAAGATAATCAATGTCCTGATAATAATGAACCTAACGAATATGGCGAATATTCGTACTTTAAAGCAGAAATAAAGAGTTTATATCATAACGGAATGGAATTTATTTATTATCCTTTGGCTAAAATAATAAGAGTATTCGAAGATGGTTCTTGGACTTCAAATTTGGACAAAGAGGATGAGAAGTTTGATGAAATAGGTGTTTGGGAGGTTGGGCAAATTAATTTTTCAGATATAGTAGGATATGATATGGATGGTAATGGAATTGACAATTGCCCTCATATAGTGTGTAAATTTAATTATAGAGGTTTACCTTTTGAATCTACTTATTTTTGGGCAAAAGAAAAAAACCTAAAATTTCATTTTGAAAATGCTAGATAAAAAACAAGCAAACGATTTATTGACTCCTACACAGCAGAAATTTTTGTAAAAGAAGACTTAGTTTGAGATTAGAATATACATAAGCCACCTTTTTTGGCATCAATTTTCTATTTGATAAAAAATATATCAAAATCAGATTTTTGTCGTTACCTAATTTAAGTGTTAATACTTGAATTAATAAAAAACTACTCTTCTAAAAAAATTATGAAAAACCTTCGTTTTCTTGTTCTAGTCTCTGTTTTTATATCTCTTTCTCTTTCAGCTTTCGCCCAACAAAACAATATCAATCAAAAATGGTGGAATGATTTGAACGAAGGTTGGCAGCTTTATTTTAGGTACAATCACGAAATAGACAGCGTTCCGACAGCTCAAAATTTAGAAAAAATCTATAATCTTAAAAAAATAGATTGTGCAGGAACACAAGAATACTATAACAAACTTATTTTAGACATCAATCCGTTGAAAGATTTGCCTTTTTTAGAAGAAGTTAATTTTTCGTACTGTCCTGTGAGTTCTTTAGAGCCATTGAAAAATGCGAAAAACTTGCGTAAAATAGATGCAGAACGAACCTTAGTTTCAGATCTTTCTCCTATTTCCAAACTAGAAAACCTAGAGGAAATTTGGGTGCAAAAATGTGCAGGAATTACTTCGGTCAATTCTCTTTCTGCTCTCAAAAATCTTAAAAAATTATCGCTTTCTGCCACTGGAGTTACTGATATTTCGCCTTTGAGTTCTATTTCTAGTCTAGAACGTGTGTATTTGGCTTATACAAAAGTAAAAGATATTTCTGCTCTCAAAAATCTTGAAAATTTGGAAAAAGTAAGTTTTACAGCAACTGGAATCAAAGATTTTTCTGCTTTATCAAAGCTCAAAAATCTAAAATCAATTTTGGCTTGGAGAACTCCTGTAGATGATGTTTCTCCTTTATCAAAACTGGTAAATTTGGAAGAACTTTATCTAAACTGGACACAAGTAGAAGATATTTCTTCTCTCAAAAATCTTATAAACCTTCGTGTAATTGGTTTGGGCAACACAAAAGTAAGTAGTATTTCTGCGCTTTCAAATATGACACAGCTTACCGAAGTTCAATTAAATGATAGCAAAGTTACAGATATAGAACCTCTCAAGAATGCTAAGAATTTAGAAATTCTTTCTGTTTCAGAAACAGAAGTAGAAAAAATTGATGTTTTGGAAGAGTTTTTTCATTTGAAAAAAATATTTCTCAATAAGACTAAAATCAAAAGTATTTCTTCTCTCAAAAATGCTACACAACTAGAGCTTTTAGAAGCAGGAGAAACACAGTTAAGTTCTTTAAAAGGAATTGAAAATTTAGTGAATTTAAAAGATTTGTATATTTATCAAACTCAAATAAAAACTTTAAAGCCTCTTTCAGAATTAGTAAAACTAGAAAAATTATTTTGTGGAGAAACACAAATAAAGACTTTAGAAGGATTAGAAAATAAGCCAAATTTGGAAATATTAGATGCCCAAAAAACAGAAGTACAAGATTTGACACCCATCAAAACTTGTAAAAATCTTCAAGAACTTATTCTAATAGATACAAAATTAGATAATATGGAAGTTGCCGAACAACTCAAAAGACAAAGTCTTAAGAAATTGTACATTAAAGGAACACCATTACAACAAAAAATAGAAGAAGAAGAAGGCGAAGGCGACGATTATTAAAATCTGAAAATAAATCTAAAGGCTTTCTTTCTAAGGAATATAAAATAAATTTACACTTTGAAAAATTGAGACATTACTAAACAGGGTTAAAACCCTGTTTTTATAGTATAGCTAAAAATGTAAGTTTATTTTTTTAGTCTTTCTCATTCATAAAAAATTCCCTTTATCTGTAAAAAATAAAGGGAATTTTGATAAGATAAACTTTTACTAAAACTCTACTAAAAACTATAACTAATTCCAACAGCACCTTGTGCAGCCTTATATCTAAATCTATCATTATCATCTTGATACTTTCCATTTGTTGTATATTCTGCAAAAAGGTATGAAAATGCTCCTCTTACCATTACATTTGAAGCGATTTTATATCCAATCCAAAATTCAGAGTTGAGCGTTCCCTTATCATTATCACCTACCAAAAGTAAATTGAAACCTGTTGGCTTTCCTGTATCAGAAATAGCAGAGCTAGTTATGGTAGGATCTACAACAATTCCATCTTTTTCTCCTCCAAAACTAAGACCTACTATGTCAATATTAAAACCTATAAGGATATTTTCTGTAATAGAATAATCAGTATAAAGTCCTAAGTTGATTGCATTGGATTGACTACTCTCAACAAAAAAAGATTGAGGATTTTCTTCTGATGCTAAATCTGGTGGAGCTGCTGTAAATTGTCTATCTGAACCAAAAAAAGAAGATAAGCGCACGCCATAACCTAATTTGAAACGGCGAGAAGAGCCAAACCCATATACATGAGAAAAACCCAAAGTCAGACTTGTTGTGGCTTCCCCAAAAGCTCCAGTAATACCAATTCGTTTTTCCCAAGGAGAAATTGCCATATCTGTTTCTTTTATATCTTTTGAAGAAAAGTTAGTAAAAGAAGAGTTTTGAACAATAGCATTTGAAAACTCAGAGTTTAAATTATTAGTAGAAAAAGAAGTAATTGTATTTTGAGCAAAAAGACAACTAGAAGCTCCCAAAAAACAAAGACTAATACCTGTAAATAGAGTGTTTTTGATAGAATGTGTTAGTTTCATGATGAAATATTGAAAAATAATAAAAATAAAAAATAATTTGATGCTTTCCCCAAAAAATAAATATAGATATTTTAGAATATCTCAATACTATTTTCATTTAACGACACAGAACTAAAAGTGTTTTTAAAGCGATTTTTTGTAAATTTTTGTTGCTGTTATTTTTTTTAGGAGATAATTTTCTTCTTTTCTTACAAAAAGAGAGCTTTTTTGTAAAACTACAAAAGAAAGATTCTAATTTTTGAGCAGATTCTAAATTAGAGTAGTATTTTTGCTCTATCAAAACTTTATTTTTTTCTATTTCTTCAATCTGTATTTATTATTTTTAAAATGAAAATTAAATTCACTTTATTTTTTGCTGTTTTTGTGATTACTATTTGCTCTTTTTCTTTTGTGGCTGCTCAAGATACAACTGAAAAACTAGAAGGGAAATTAGAAAATAAGATGAAAAATATTATAGGTAAAAAATGGGGATTAGCTCATTACATAGAAGTTTATATTGATGAATCAGACACACTTTTCAGTGTTAGAGATTGCGAAAAAGAATTTTTAGAACTAAAGGAAGACAAAAGTTATAATTTTTCTGCTTTTGATAGAACAGAAAAAGGAACTTGGCAAACAGAAAATGATTCTACTTTTGTATTGAAGAAACCAAATGGTAAAGTGCTTAGAAGATATGAAATTTATGGTATTTCATCACAATCAAATTCTACAAGTAGTTTTGACAGTATGGCTATTTTGGATATTACTCAGCGAAATACATATTTAGAAGTTTATGCAGAGTGTAAAGCAAATGATGTGAGTCAGTTTTATGATTCTCGTTCTCTTTTTCAAGAAACTATAGGTTGGGGAATTGTTGGAGGAATTCAGTATTACAAAAGTCCTGTTTTAGAAATTGGAATTGCTAAAGCAAAATGGAACTGGAAAAAAACTTTTTTTGCTGTTTCTCTCTCTGGAGAAATTGCTCCTTTTAATAATTCATTTAAAGAAGAGTTTGAATTGCGAGAAAACTCATTAGGAACAATTGATTCTATTCAAACTTCTCCTTGGAAAAACTACTATGGATTGGCTCTTACAGGTTGGACTCAATCTTGGGTAGCCTTAGGAGGTGCACTTACTGTTCACTCAGATGGTGATAAAATAAATCCTGGTGCACGTATTTTGATGGGAGTTTCTCCTAGAACTTTATTTGGAAGTGGTAATGCTGGTAAAATAGGAAATGCTTTACATCTTACTTATTCTTATCAATTTCTCTTTGTTCCACAAGGTTTAGATAAAGTAATTAGTAATCTCAATCGCCATGCATTTTCGCTTCGTTTTGTAATTCCTGTCAAAACTAGAGAGGTAGAAACTCGTAAGATTTTAGATTATGAAAACTAAATCATTCTTACAAATCAAAATTCATTTCTGTAAGGTTGTTGTGAGTTCAGTTCCCCAGAACTGAATAGCCGTATTTGATAGCTCACAAATCATAATTTTTATATTAGAATGAAAAAGGCATTTTATTTTGTGTTTATTTTTTTGTCAATTTTACTAATAGGTGAGTTATTTTGGCTCTTAGAAAAATTATTATTTGTAAAATATAATTTAGAGAGTAACAATATGAGTAATTACATATACTCTTTATTAGATGAGCTCACTCCATTGACAAAACTTTAATTTTCTGATTGAATTTAGTTTCTTTACTCATTGGATTATTGAGTATTTTTTTGATTTCTAGTAATCCATATCGGAAAAAAGAGTATTCATTATATCCATTTGAACAGACTCTTATTTTCGTTTTTTTATGTTTCCACTCCCCTACTTTGTAACACCAAACAAATGCAATAGAACAAAGAGCAAGTAATTTAGCTATTTTCTCTGGTTCTGTCAATTTTGTATTTTCTAGCTTAAAACCTTGTGTTTTTAGTGCTTTAAACAGCGTTTCTATTTCCCAACGTTGTTTATAAATTTCAAAAGCGTTTTCTAAAAAAACAGGTGAAGCTAGATAAATATATCCTTTTTGTGTTCTGCTTACAGATAAATATACTTCTACACCATTGACTATAAAAACACCCTCTAAATGATACGTTTCTGAAATAGCCAGTCCTCTACACCATGCTGCAATTGACTTTGTTTTACCTTTTCTAGTCGCTTTAAAATTAGACTTTAGTCGCATTACAAAATCAAAGTTTTTTCCTGATAAATAAGTAAACCATTTTTGACCTACAAACTCTCTATCTGCTACAATAGAAGAAATAGATAGGTTAGGAAAAATAGATAAAAAACGTTCTATTAATTCGATGCGTTCTTCAGTAGAAGAGTTTCCTTTTTTTGGAAAAACAGACCAAATAAGAGGCACTGAAACATTCTTATAAGCTGCTGAAAGTAACAAAATATTTATATTTTTTTTACCCACTTTCCAATTGGAACGGTCAAGACATAAAACAATATCCTTCCACTTATCAATACCTTGTAAAGAAACAATTAAACGAGTAATTGCCTTAAAATCAAGGTTATAGTGATTTAAAAAGCGTTCAATACGACGTAAAGAGGAGCTGCATTCTACATTCCGTTCAAAAGCTGTAGCAATTTGAATCAACCCTCCTAATCCTACTTTTATAACAGCTATTACAAAAAGACCTATAAATTGAACTCGTGCAAAATGAAACTCTGTTAAATGAGAAGATAAAACAGTAACTAATTTTGTAACTTTACCACTAGAAGCATACTTTGCTTTTGCCATAATTGAGAAAATTTTGTGAGAAAAATTTTGTAAGAAACTCAATTATGGCTTTTTTTTATCTCGTTTCAAAATCTTTTGTCAGAGGACTGAGTTAGATGAGTTTGCTTTCATAATTATTTGTCATTTTTTAAGTTGTTTGGTTATTCTATTAGTTTTATTCAAAATAACATTTCAAAAGTCAAAATAAAAGCTAACTATCCAAATTTATGTTGATTTCAAGCAAATTTGCAAAACAAAACTAGTTTTCTGTGATGAAAATTCTGACAATTATTAAAATCAAAATTCATTTACTTATTTTTGAAGTTATTAATAAATGACATTCAAACAATATTCTTTATAAACCTTGCCGTTATTGGTGTTTTAGCGTAGCGACACCAACAACATAGAAACTATTTTTTATGCTAGAAACAACTATTCAACAAAAAGTTAATCATTGGTTAGACGGAAATTATGACAATGAAACTAAGGAAGCTATCAAAAAACTATCTGAAACAGACCTTGCAGACGCTTTCTATAAAGATTTAGAATTTGGAACAGGTGGACTTCGTGGACTTATGGGAGTTGGCACGAACCGAATGAACCGTTATACAGTCGGTGCAGCTACTCAAGGACTTTCAAATTACCTCAAAAAATCATTTCCAAATAAAAAAGAAGGAGATATTAGTGTAGCTATTGCTTATGATAGTCGTAATAATTCACCTGAATTTGCTCAAATTGTAGCCGATGTTTTTTCTGCCAATGATATAAAAGTATATTTATTTACTGCACTGCGTCCTACTCCAGAGCTTTCTTTTGCCATTCGTCATTTGGGTTGCAAAAGTGGTGTTGTCTTGACAGCTTCACACAATCCAAAGGAATACAACGGTTATAAAGCCTATTGGGAAGATGGTGGACAAGTAGTTGCTCCTCACGACAAAAACATTATCACAGAAGTACAGGCGATAAAAAGTGTAGATGAAATAAAATTTGAAGGAAAACCAGATTTGATAAGAAGCATAGGAGTAGAAATTGATAAAGAATATTTGTATCAAATACTAGAACCTTTAGCTGATAAAAAAACAAGAGAAATTGTAAAACGTCAAAAAGATTTATCAATCGTTTATACACCAATTCACGGAACAGGAATTACACTTGTACCAAAGGCATTGAGAAAATTGAGATTTGAAAATATTCATGTAGTAGAAGAACAAGCTCTAACAGACGGAAATTTCCCAACAGTAGTTTATCCAAACCCAGAAGAAGCTGAAGCAATGACTTTAGCACTCAAAAAAGCAAAAGAAGTAAATGCTGATGTTGTGATGGCAACTGATCCAGATGCTGACCGTGTAGGAATTGCAGTAAAGAATAAGGAAGGCGATTTTGTATTAATGAACGGAAATCAAACATTTGCTTTATTGGTAGCCTATAATTTGGAAGCATGGAAAAATGCAGGAAAAATCAATGGTAATCAAATGGTAATCAAAACCATTGTTACGACAGAATTGATAAAAGAAATTACGCAAAAATATGGCGTAAATATCTACGATACTTTGACAGGTTTCAAACATATTGCTGCACTTATTGAAAGCAAAAAACAAGCAGGTAGTAAGGAAGAGTTTATTTTAGGAGGAGAAGAAAGTTATGGTTATCTGATTGGTGATGAAGTTCGTGATAAAGATGGAGTTGCTTCGTGTGCAAGTATTGCACTTTTGGCTGCTTATGCAAAAGACAAAGGTTTTTCTCTTTTCGAATGGCTGATTGAAATCTACAAAGAATACGGTTTTTATTTGGAGCAGCTCGTTTCTATCACTAAAAAAGGACAACAAGGTGCTTCTCAGATAGAAGAAATGATGAAAACATTTAGACAAAATCCTCCAAAGAAATTAGCTGGAAGTGATTTATTATCTGTCTATGATTATCAAAATCAAACTATTTTAGATGTTCAAAAAGGAACTTCTAAGCCAATGGAAACAGACTTACCAAAATCTAATGTACTTGCTTTTTATACAGAAGATGGAAGTAAGATAAGTATGCGACCTTCGGGAACAGAACCAAAAATCAAATTCTATTTTTCTGTAAAAGATGATTTAGACAAAACAGAGGATTATGAAAAAGTAAAAAAAGAACTTCAAGCAAAAATTCAAAAACAGATTGTTGATTTGGGGATTAATTAAAGCTATTCAAACCCTAAGGGACTATGAAGACCCTTAGGGTTTTTTGATGAAAAAAATTAACAACATACAGACGTGAAATTAAAAAATATAATTACCTTTGTGTATGTTAAAACAAAACTTACTTATTCGTTGTCTTACAAGACTATATCTCTTTTTTACTCTAACTATTGGAGTAAGTCATTTTTCTTATGCACAAGATAGTTTTTCTTATAAAGATTATTTTCCAAAACAAAAAGTAGATTCTGTGGAGTGGTATTATGGAGCAATAGCAAAAGAAGAGGCTGAAAAGATTGATAGTACAAAACATGTAAGCCAAAACTTAGAACTATATTTTAGGAATGATGAGTTTCCTTTTGATAATCCTGCACCACTTTTAGAAAGTTATTTTGAAAAAAGAGCTGTTTTGACAAATGTATCAGATATTCAACAATTAGTACAAATTTTTCCTACAACGAGCTGTGAGAGTTATTCAGTAACTCGTTGTGGAGCTATATATAGAGATATTTTAGTTTTTTATAAAGATGGAGTTCCTATTTCAGTTTTGAAAATTTGCTTTTCTTGTAAAGCAACCTGTTTTGTGAGTAGTAATGGAGAACAAGACAAAAATGCAAAATGCCTTGCAAATCCTCTTTCAATCAAAGAAATTGCTAAAGAGTGGGTTCGAAGAGGTTGGATTGACTTGAGAAGTGCTAGTAGATAAAATTATAAGTTATCTTCCTCTGTAATTGTTCCTCGTTTTCCTAGTTCTATCACTTCTACATTTGTGATTTTGGAGTTGTTTATTTCTAATCGAATAAGTGTTCTCATGTGATGAAAACCATGTTTTCCTGCTGCGCCCGAATTAAAATGTATCAAATTTCTTTTAGCATCAGGCATTATTTTTAAAATATGCGAATGCCCACACACAAAAATTCTAGGTTTTATTTCATCTAATTCTTTCTTCACTTCTGGTTTATAATTTGGTGGATAACCTCCAATATGTGTCATAAAAACTTTCAGTCCTTCACAATCAAAAATCTGATTTTTGGGATAACGAACTCTCATTTTTTGGTCGTCAATGTTTCCGTAGACAAAAATAGTAGGTTTGAAGGCTTCTAATTCATCTGCTACTTCTATACTTCCAATATCTCCTGCGTGCCAAAGTTGATCGCAATCTTTAAAGTAATTTTTTACTTGTGGGTCTAAATATGAATGTGTGTCTGAAATAATTCCTATTTTCATTTTCTGTTTTGATTCTGTTTTTGGAATAATGACCAATTTACAAACAAAAATCCTTCTCTAAATAAATTAGAAAAGGATTTGTGAATTTTTTAGTAAGAAAACTAAATTATACTTTTTGAGTTTCTTCTTTTAAAGTCGGATAATCTGTATATCCTTCTGCTCCTGATGTATAGAATGTATTTGGATTTGGGTCGTTAAGATGAGCATCTTCTTTCATTCTTTCTACTAAATCAGGATTAGAAATAAATGAACGACCAAAAGCTACTAAATGTCCCAAACCATCTTTCAAATCTTTTTCAGCTCTTTCTTTATCATAACCACCACTGATAATGATTGTTCCTCCAAAAGCGTCTCTAATTTTTTGTTTTACAGAAAGAGTAACCTCAGGCGCACCTACTGAAGAATGATCTACAATATGAATATAAGCAAGGTTAAGTTTACCTAATTCTTTTGCCAAATACTCATAAAACTCTTCGACACCTTCAAAAACTCCTGTACTATTATAAACTCCATAAGGAGAAAGACGAATACCTACTTTTTCTGCTCCAATTTCTGCAATAGTTGCTTTTGCTATTTCTAATGCAAATTTTGCTCTTGCTTCATTGTTTCCATTATAACTATTGTCTAAAGAATTTACAAGAGGATTTAAAAACTGTTCTATTAAATAACCATTTGCACCATGTAATTCGACACCATCAAAATCTGCCTTTATAGCATTCTTTGCACTATCTACATATTCCTGAATCGTGTTTTTGATTTCACTTTCAGTCATTAGTTTTGCTGCTGGGTACGATTTCAAACCTTCCTTATCAGTATACATCTCACCTTCTACTGGAGTTGTAGTTGTGCTCAATACTTTCGCATCTTTTGCCATATTAAGAGGGTGTGAAACTCTACCTGTGTGCATCAATTGCATGAAAATTTTTGCTCCTCCTTTATGAACCTCTTCAGCTACTTTTTTCCAACCCTTAGTTTGAGCATCGGAAAAAGCACCAGGAATACGTGGGTAGCCCAAACCATTTGGCGAAGGACTAACTCCTTCTGTAATAAGTAAACCAGCACTAGAACGCTGAGCATAATAAGTTGCCATTAAATCGTTTGGAATGTTGTCTATTGCTCTTGAGCGAGTAAGAGGTGCCATAACAACACGATTTTGAAGAGTTATATTTCCAAGTTTGAATGAATCAAAAAGCATAATGTCTATAAAATTTATGAAAAATCAATGAATAAAAAATATGTTGAATAATAATAGAACGTTTGTTCCAAAATTCTAACGCATTGATTTGTTTAAAGGTTATGTTAAAATATCTAAACTGATTTAGTTTATTTATTCAATTACTTCTACTTCAGAATTTTTCTTGTCAAAACCTTCTAAATAACTGATTTTCCAAATTTCGTTTTCTTTTTTTGCTCTAACCTTATAAATGAAGCCATTGTCTAAAGTCCAAATAAAAGCTGTTTCTTCTCCTTGTTTTTCAAATTTAGAAAGAAGGAGTTTTTCCCAGTATTTTTCTGGATAATCTTGACAGTTACACAAGGCATTTACACCACTATCAATAAAAGGAGGTAAATCACCAACTTGCCAAACAGCACTCCCATTTTTGAGTTTTTCATCCATTGTAGCTGATAGTTTTTCATAATTTTCTAAAAACTCTTTTGCAAAAAAGCCACTTTTTTCTAGTCGTTTGATACTATTTTTTTGCGCTTCCATATCTATACCTGAATAAATAGTATCTGTCAGATTTGTTTGAATAGGTTCAAAACCACCAACTGCTGGGTCAGCTGTTTCTACCCAATTATATGTGTTGTCAGTTCTGTACTATCTTGAGTAGAGATTTGATCAGATTTTTGTGTATTTTCTGTATTAGTAGATTTCGTACATCCTTGTAAAGAAAAGCTAATACAAAAAATAGCTATAAAAGATAATGAAGAGACATTTTTATATAAAAATTTGAAAAACAAATAGTAACTTTAAATTCAATGTTGATAAGAGCCTGTTCGATTTTAGTTAAATAAAAAGAACATCAGATTTTTTTCTTAGTTAAGTAATTGATTTTCAGTTACTAATTAAAATATCAATTCTTATGTTTACTACTGAATATTTATCTGATGCTCTTTGGCAATATATGAAAAAATTTATACCTTCTTCGTATTTGAAAAGAAAGCGTAAACACAGCTTGTATAATTTATTTTCAGATCTTTTTTATCTGACACGTTCAGGAAGTAGTTGGCGTCTACTCCCTAGCAGTTATGGTATTCCTTGGAGTAGTTTGTATGATTACTTTAGCAAGTGGCAGAAGCTGGGTTGGTATAAGCAATTATTGGACAAACTAGTGAAAAGAGAACGACTCGCAAAAGGTAGAGATGCTAAACCCTCTTTGGGTTGTGTAGATTCTCAAAGTGTACAAAGCATTTATGGAGGTGAGGCAATAGGCATAGATGGTTATAAGCTAAAAAAAGGGCGAAAACGCCATATTCTAGTAGATATGCAAGGAAATTTATTAGAAATAGAGATTAGTCCAGCGAATGAAGCTGACGTAAATCAGCTATCCTATTTGGCTTACTTGGCGCAATTTAGAGGACGAAAGTTTTTTAAAATTCTTGCCGATGCAGGCTATAGAAGCACTAGCTTAGCTAGTGAAATATTTAGTCAAACGGGTGTGCAAATTGAGGTTGTCAATAGCCCAAGAAGAAAAGATAAAGAAGATAAATCGTTCAGTCCTCAGCCCAAAAGATGGGTAGTGGAAAGAACTTTTGCTTGGCTCAATCAAAACCGAAGATTAAAGGTTGATTATGAGAAAACCATACAATCTGCGAAGGCTTTTATTTATTTAGCTATGATTTTGAATCTCAATAAATAAAGGAGCTAGAAGAAATAAAAAATAAAAAATCGAACAGGCTCTAAATTACTTGACAAAGAAATAGAAAGAAGATCAAGAGTTTGTTAGGGCAAACGCACGAAAAAAAAACGTACTCGTTTAAAGCAAGTCAAGCTAGTTTTTAACTTTATAAATTGAATTTACTCTGATAGTTAAAGTGTGTTTAAACACACTGAAAGTAGTATAAAAAGTTTCGTGCTACCTTATCATAAAATAGAAATTTCTCAAACTGACTCTAAGAATAAAACGCCTTTTATCGAAAATCAACTTGTAGAAATTGAAAAGCTAAATCAAAAAGATTCTTTTTCTAAATTAGAAGCAACAAGTTATAAATATGAATATTTAAAAATGAAAGGAGAAGAAGAGTTTTACATTTCAAAAGTAAATTTTAATACACACTTATTGTATGCTTTTTCTAAACTTAATATTGAGGCTAAACTTCCTGTTTATCTTGATTATTGCAATTTAGTAACTGATAATCAATTAGTTGTTCAATCAAATTCGTATTCTTATGGAGTTGATAAAAACTCTAATCAAATTAAGTATCAATCTTATTTCAAACTAATTTCATTTGAAGCAAATGTCTATTATGTTCCTTATAAAGACTATTCGTATTATGAAAAAGAAGGTGAGAAATGGATAAGAAAAGATATTCCTATTGAGATAGAATTTTGATTCTAATTCTAATCAAAATTATGAACTTTATATCAATTCAAGATTACAAAACAATAAAAGCTCAGTTTTTTTGAGTTAAAGAACATAAAGTTTTATACAAATTGCGTAACTTTGTAATATATAATCAATTCTAATTATTACTTTACTAGATGAACGATATTACACCACAAGAGCTAAAAACTCTGAAAGACGAAGGAAAACAAATACAGCTTTTAGATGTCAGAGAAGAGTTTGAATATGATGAATATAATCTTGATGGCAAACTTATTCCTTTGGGAGAGCTGCCTACACGTTTAGAAGAATTGCAAGACTGGAAAGAAAAAGAAGTCATTGTACATTGTAAATCTGGAGGACGCAGTGCAACAGCTAAAAACTTCTTGATTTCTAAAGGCTTTAAAAATGTCAGAAATCTTTTACAAGGTGCAGAAGGATATAAGAAATTATCATAAAAAAAGTATTTTGACTACGTCCTTAGAAAAAGAAAACACCATTGTTATTTCTGCAGAAAATATAGGAAAAAGATTCGAAAGAGAATGGATTTTTCGAAAACTTTCTTGTCATTTTTGCAGCAAACAACCTACAGCTATCGTAGGGAGTAATGGGAGTGGTAAATCAACTCTTATCAAAACGCTTGTTGGATATTTGCCTTTATCAGAGGGAAACTTAGTTTATTCTTTTGATTCCAAGACAGATAAAAAAATAATCCAAAAAGAAGATTGGCAGTCTCATATTTCTTGGGCTGCTCCTTATACTGAATTGATAGAAGAGTTTACACTTTTAGAACAATTAAAATTTCATCAGTCTTTTAAATCTTTTGATATAGAGATAGAAGAAATAATTGAAAAATTAGGTTTTTCTAACACGAAGAGTAAAACAATTCGTTTTTTCTCTTCAGGAATGAAACAAAAACTAAAATTAGCCTTAGCAATCTATTCTGATGCCAAAATAGTGTTTTTAGATGAGCCTACTTCTAACCTTGATAAACAAAATAGTGAGTGGTATTTGCAAGAAATAAATACAGTTTTTGGCAAAAAAACACTTATTATTGCATCAAATCAAGAATCTGAATATTATTTTTGTTCACAAATCATTGATATTCAGAACTTAAAGCCGTAAACTTGTAAAAAATTGTATTTTTGTATTAAGTTTCTGTTTTTTTACTTGCTTTTTTTTAGAAATTCAAAAATTCGCATTATCTTTAATGATTATTAATTTTGAATGAAAATTGTCATTAGAAATATATAATCG
Source organism: Bernardetia sp. MNP-M8 (assembly GCF_037126285.1). NCBI lineage: Bacteria > Pseudomonadati > Bacteroidota > Cytophagia > Cytophagales > Bernardetiaceae > Bernardetia > Bernardetia sp. MNP-M8. Next base: position 2,080,462 of record NZ_CP147012.1, on the reverse strand, counting down.
AAAATTAAAATTAACGACTAAACCTTGCTTTAATCTTAACTTAAATTTGATTTTAAATTTTAACTCAATCTCAACTCTTTAAATCCTGAATTTATGAACGTATTTCGTAACCCTTTTCTTTTAGTAGTATTATTTTGTTCTTTGTTTCTTGTAAAATGTACATGTGATGATGACACTGATGATGCAGAATCTTTAGTAGCTCAAATCTCTCAATCTTGGAAAATTAGCACACTTACAGTAAATGGTGATGCTGTTACTGAGGATATTGATGGCTTTACACTTACATTGAATCAAAATGCTGATGCTCCTACTACATATAGCATTACTACAGGTGGTTTGGCTTATAACTTTGCACCAAACACTTCTGGTGACTGGACATTAGCTCCAAACAATGAGAATCCTACTTCAATTGTTTTTAGTGGTTCTACTGCTACTTTAGTAAGTGCTTCTTCTACTCAACTTGTTATTCGTTACAATGAAGCTGCTGCTGATGGCAAACCAGAACCAGTTGTACAGTTTACTCTTGTACCTAGATAATTTAAATTTTTCCTAATGTATTCTTAGGAAAATAAATTATAAAAAAGACTTTTCTTTATTTTTTGAATAAGGAAAAGTCTTTTTTTATGGAGTTTATTTTGAATGTGATACAATAGTTTTATTTTTTCTCTACTACTTCAAAAGGAAGTTCTATTGTTTTTCCATTTTCTACTAAAGCTATTTTATAAGTAGAAATAGGCAAATAATACTTTTCATTATCTGATTTAGAGACAATAAAAGGTTTTTCTTTTGTAGAAAGGGATTTTGATATTTTTTTTGCAGCTTCTTCATTTATTGTCAAATCATATTTCCAATAATTCAAACCTTTATTTGCTTCTAGTTTTTCAGAATACAGAACTACATTGTTCTTATCTAAAATACGAAGTTCTACATTTGATTTTTGAGTAGTAAAGAAAATAAATTTTTGCTCTTCCTCATTTGGTTCATAATTTCCAAACCACTTGCTCCAATAGGTTTTGCCCCAGTTTTTATTGAAAGTAATTTTTTCTTTATCTAAGAAAAATGATTTTTCTTTATCCATTTTTACAAGACTTTGTAGAGGTGCAATATCCACCACATAAAGCGAACGTCCATGAGTTCCGACAACCAAATGATTTGCCACAGGCTGAACCGATAAATCATGAACTGCTACACGAGGAAAATCTTTTCCTAAAGTCATAAATGACTTTCCAGCATCAAGAGAAGCATACAAATTATGGTCTGTTCCAACAAAAAGTAAATTTTTTTCTTTAAAATCTTCTCTAATAACATTTACAGATTCTAAAGGTAAATCTGTTCCAATGCGTGTCCAAGTTTTACCAAAGTCATTCGAAACAAAAATAATTGATTCAAAATTATCAAAACGGTATCCATTCAAGCTAATGTAAACTCGTTCCATTTTGTGTTTTGAAGCCTGTACACGACTTACCCAAAAGTTTTTATACTGAGGAAACTGTTTCAAATAATTCTGTGAAATATTTTCCCAACTATATCCTGCATCTTTGCTCACATGAACCATTCCATCATCAGAACCAACATACAAAAGACCAAAACGCAAAGCAGATTCATCAATAGAAGTAAGTGTATTGTAAGCTACATCACCAGTTTTTGCTTCTTTTGGATTTGCTCCTCTTGTTAAGTCCTCTGAAATAGTTTCCCATGTTTTTCCTTGGTCAAACGAACGGTGTACACGATTCGAACCCATATACAAAATATTTTGCTGATGTTTTGAAAGGTGTAATGGAGTTTGCCAGTTGAAACGAAATGGTTTTTGTCCTAGTTCATGTGAAGGTGTAATGTAGTCAGATGCTAACGTTGTTTTATCGATTTTATAACAATTTCCAAATTGATAACAGGTATAGACAGTATTATTATCTCTAAAATCAATCTCAACTTGCATTCCGTCACCTCCTAAAAGTCGTTTGTAAGGATAATTACCTTCTTGTTGCCATGAATCTGAATATTCGTATTGATGTGAAGCTGTCCAAACACCATTATCTTGCAAACCTCCATACACATTATAGGGTTCTGCTCTGTCTGTTGCTACACTATAAAACTGACCAACAGGAATAGAGTTTGATTTTGACCATGTTTTGCCGTCGTTATACGAAATATTTATTCCTCCATCGTTTCCATTTATTAAATGTCCTTCTTGTTTTGGATTAATCCATAAGGCGTGATGATCTGCATGGACATTATCTCCATTTATGCTTCTCCAGTTTTTGCCTCCATCATCACTTGTCAAGATTGGAACGCCGACAATGTAGAGTTTTTGAGGATTATTTTGTGAAACTCGTACTTGTCCAAAATAATAACCATACGAATAAACGACTTCATCGATGCTTCCTTCGTGTGTTTTTTGCCATGTTTTGCCTTTGTCTTTTGATAAATATAATTCTAAACCTTTTACGGGTGTGTCAAACAAACGAGAATTAGCATCTCCCAAAAACTCTACTAATGCTTTTGGCTCTATTTTGCTTTGTTTGATTTGTTCTTTTACAAAAGCTACATCATATTTTTTTGGAAAGTGATTTTCTTTCAAATATTCAGTTATTTCTGCATCAGAAACTTTCAAAAAATCTTCACTTTTCATTGCTAAAATAGCATCTTTGGTAAGAGTTAGTTTATTATTCTCTTTTTTACCGTCTTTCTTGATTTCATCTTTAGGTTTACGGTCTTGATTATCCAAACACGCATAAACCCAATCAGGATTTGCTTTTGAAATAGCTAAACCAATTCTTCCAACTCCCTCTGAAATAGGAAAACCACTTTCTTTTGTCGTTATTTTTGTCCAATTTTCGCCACCATCATCAGAACGATAAATTCCACTTCCTGCACCTGCTTCTTCAAAATCCCACGCTGCTCTATGTCTTTGCCAAGTAGCTGTATAAAGTGTATTCGGGTTTGTGGGGTCAATTATTAAATCAACTGCACCTGTATTTTCGTCAATGAAAAGTGTTTTTTTCCACGTTTTGCCTCCATCAGTTGTTTTATAGATTCCTCTTTCTTTATTTTTCGAATATAGATGACCGAGCGCAGCAACGAAAAGTGTATTTTTATCAGTTGGATGCAAAACTATTCTACCAATATGCTGCGTTTCATTTAATTCTGTGTCATTTTTGTGTTCCCACGTCTTGCCCATGTTATACGAAACATACATTCCATCTCCAGAATATGAAGAACGAGAAGAGTTATTTTCTCCAGTTCCTATCCAGATGGTAGAATCTTCCCACGAAACAGCAATATCTCCAATAGACATTACTTTTTCATTTTGAAACAAAGGAGTAAAAGAAGTTCCGTTTGTATTGGTATGCCAAAGTCCACCAGAAGCAAAAGCAGCCAAAAACTCATTTGGGTTATTAGGGTTTACTTCAATATCGACAACCCTTCCACTCATAATTGTTGGTCCTATTGATTTTATAGGAATATTTTTGAGCCAAGAGGTTGATGAATTAATTTTATTTTGAGAATTGATACGGTCTTGAGCTGTCGTAAATTCTAATTCAATATCCTGTGAAAAAGCTGTATTTGAAAGCAATGCACAGGAAATAAAAGTAAGAAAAACTCTTTTCATGTTAGTTTGATTAAGGTTTAAAATCTGTTTTGTCTTTAGTTTGATACAATTTGCAAACAAATTCGTTGCTTAAAAAAATGATCGAATAACTTTTCTTTTTTTTAACACAAAAGAAAAAATAAGGACAAAAAAAAGCCTAGCATTTTTTATAAAATTGCTAGGCTCTTGAAGTTATATTTTTCAGAACAGATTATTGTACTGTTTTTGTTCCAATATAAATATTTGTGAGATTTTGTACATATTCGCTACCTGTAACTTTGATAGAAATTGTATTTTCAACACGAGTAATATCTACATCATTATTATTAGTAGAATAACGCACTGTTTCTACTCCTCCATTTGTTTCAGTTGTTTTGTCTGTAATTTCCACAACAATATTTTTTGTAAGCACTTCGCTGTCACCTTTATTTGAGAGTGTAATTACATTAACTGCTCCTTCTACATTAATATCACCTAATAACAGATTGTTATATGTTCCTGGAAGGTCATCAGCATAATTAATTACATCATCTTCATCACAAGAAGTAAAAGAAATAGCCATAAAAGCAAGCACGAAGAACATTAAGATTTTGTTCGTTTTCATAGTATAATACAGTTTAAAAAATTTGAAATACAGTTTAAAAAATAAATAAATCAAGCCAAAAGTATGACTTGATTTACAATTATATAAACGTACCTATTCTAAAAATGTTTTGAAAATATTTTTTAACTATTAAAAAAACATTTAGTAGCTTCTGAAAAAACAAGGTTTTGTTTTATATAAATTGATATGGATTGGAGGTTAATTTGTCTAATCTTTATTTTGACTAATTCTAATTCCATATTTGTATTCGTTTTTCAAAAACAAATCTTTTGTTTCATTGCTTTCGTTATAGAGATAGAGTAGGAGAAAATGTGATATGTTGCCTACTTTTAAAATTTATGAATTATAATTAACAAAAATACAAGAAAATTATGTCAAAAAATGGAATTCAAAAACCGTTTGTAACGATGAAAACATCAGTTACACAAGAAATGCAAAACCTTATCAATGAGCAAATTAAGTTAGAAGCTCGTTCTTCTTGGGCTTATTTAGCTGCTGCTTCTTGGTGTGATAAAGAAGGATATGTCAATTCGGCTAAATATCTTTACAATCATGCAGAAGAAGAACGCATGCACATGATGAAATTTTTCAATTATCTAAATAATGCAGGTGGACATGCACTAGCACCCGAAATTACAGATATGCGTTATGATTTTGAGAAGTTAAGAGATGTTTTCGAAACAGCTTTAAAGCACGAAATCAAAGTAACTTTAGCAATTAATGACCTTGTAGATGCCTGTTTGAAAGCAAAAGACTTTGCTACTTTTCAGTTTTTGCAGTGGTTTGTCAATGAACAGCGTGAAGAAGAGGTAATTTCTCGTCGTGCTGTAGAGCTTTTTGATATTATTGGTGAAGAAGGTCAAGGAATTTGGCTTATTGATCAAGCAATCGGAAAAATAGAAGCTGAGATACAAGAAGCAGAAGGGGCAGATGCAGAAGCCTAAACTATTATAAAAAAACAATAATATTTGAAATCACTATGAAATTTATTTTTGTAGTGATTTTTTTTATTCTAATAATTTTTAAGCTATCTTATGTAGTACTACATTTCAAAAATTAAACTGTTTTTCTTATTTTGAGTTTAGATAAATAAAAAAAATATTTAAAAGTGATTTTCTTTATAGAAATAGTCTTTATTACTCGTAACTTTATAAATTAGAGCGTTTAATTAAAATTTGAACAAAATAATAGATAGAACAGCTTAATCAAAATTCTCAGTCTGCAAAAACGTATTATAATAAAAATATGCAAGAAGAAAACAAAAATTTGCCTTATCCTTCTTTTTCAAACTATTCAGATGCAGATGATGCTTCAAATCCATTTTTGTATGAAGAAGTTCTATATAAGAAGAAAAAGCCTAAATATTGGTTACATATTTTGTTATTTGTGATTACTTTCATTGCAACTACTTTGGCTGGAGCAGAATGGATTTTTGGAGAAAAAAGTTTTATTGCTCTTCTCTTTGATGCAGATGGATTTGCAGGCATTGGAAGTGGAGGACTCGGTTTTGATGGCTTTGTGGCTGGTTTGGCTTATTCTATTCCTTTTTTGGGAATATTAACAGTGCATGAATTCGGACATTATTTTGCTGCTAAATATCATAATATTCGGGCTTCTTTGCCTTTTTATATTCCGATGTGGCTTGGTTTTTTGGGAATGCCTTCTACTATCGGAACAATGGGTGCATTTATTAAAATTGAATCTCCTTTTACCTCTCAAAAGTCACTTTTTGATGTGGGTGTAGCAGGTCCTTTGGCAGGTTTTATAATTGCTTTAGTCGTACTTTTTTATGGTTTTTTGAATCTTCCTTCTCCTGAATATGTAATTGAAGTAGCACATCCATCTTGGCAAAAATATGGTTTAGATTATGCTTCTCAAGTGTATAAATCTATTCCAGAAGGTGCAAATATGGAATTGGGAACAAATTTGTTATTTGAATTTTTCAAAAATTATGTTGCTCCAAATCCTGAATGGGTGCCAAATAATAGAGAAATTTTTCATTATCCTTTTTTATTGGCAGGTTATTTAGCTTTGTTTTTTACAGCTTTAAATTTGATGCCGATTGGTCAGCTTGATGGAGGACATGTTTTGTATGCTATGTTTGGTCAAAAATGGCATAAAAAAATATCTATGGGAATGTTTACACTTTTCTTGACCTATGCAGGACTAGGGCTTATTTCGCCTCAAGACCCTATCGAAGATATTGCTCTCTACAGTATTTTTTATCTCTTTTTCTTGTTTATTATTTTTCTAAAAAATACAGAAAAACCGATTACTGCTGTTGTCTTTGCGCTAGGAATTTACGCCTTTCAGTTTGTGCTTGTAAGTATTTTTCCAGAAGTTCATGGTTACTATGGTTGGTTGGCTTTTGGTTTTCTCTTAGGACGAATTTTAGGACTTTCACATCCACCTACACAAAACCAAGTTACACCACTTACAAAAGGTAGAATGATTTTGGGAGTAATTACTTTTATTATTTTTGCTCTTTGCTTTTCGCCTCAGCCTTTTGTGATTTCTTAGATTTCTAAAAATTAACAAACAGTTCACTTATATCGAACCATTCGTTTTTAAACATTTTTCTTCAAAATTTGCTTTAAAGATTATGAAACTAATCTATATTTATGATGCCCTTTGTGGCTGGTGTTATGGTTTTGCACCTGCGATGCGTGATTTTTATCAAAACCACAAAAACGACTTTGAAACCATTGATGTTATTTCTGGTGGAATGATTACAGGAGAACGTATTGGTGCAATTGGAGAAGTTGCTCCTTACATCAAAACGGCTTACAAAGACGTAGAAAACCGAACAGGAGTAAAATTTGGAGAGAAATTTTTAAAGGATATTTTGGAAGAAGGAAGTGCCATTTTCACTTCTATTCCTCCATCCATTGCTCTTTCTATTTTCAAAAAAGAAACTCAAGAAAATCCACAACTAGCAGGAGAAAAGAATGAGAAAATTCTTCATTTTGCCGAAGAGCTTCAAAGTCTTATTTATTTTGATGGCATAGAACCAAAAGACTATTCAAAATACGGCGAATTGGCAACAAAATATGGTTTGGATAAAACTGATTTTGTAGAAAAAATGAATCATTCAGACTATGAAAAATTAGCTCAAAAAGATTTTCAGTTATCGCAAAATTTTGGTGTCAATGGTTTTCCTACTCTCATTATTCAAAAAGACGAAGAATATTATTTATTTGCTAGAGGTTTTGTAGATTTGGCAGAACTAGAAAGGCGTTTTGAAGCGATGAAAACTTCTGTGTAATTACTAAAGGATAACAGACTTCCTAGTCTGTTCAAGTCTAAAATTTCTATTCCTACTTACTAATACAAAAACAGATTAGAAAGTCTGTTATATCATAAAAAATAAAATGATTCCAGCTTATATTGTTGCTATTGGCGACGAACTTCTCTACGGACAAACTCTCAATACAAACGCTTATTCTCTTTCCAAAATGCTAACTGATGTTGGTTTTAAAGTTATCAAACACATTTCTATCGCTGATGAGAGACAGGCAATTTTGGATACTTTCGAAGAAATGTCAAAAGTAGCTAAAATAGTTTTGATTACTGGAGGACTTGGGCCTACAAAAGATGACATCACAAAAAAAACATTTGCAGAATATTTTAATGTAGGAATGCGAAGAGATGAAGTTGTTTTAAAGCATATCGAAAATTTATTTTCTAGTAGAGGAAGAATGATGACTGATTTGAATAAATCACAAGCAGACGTTCCGACAAATTGCACTGTCATTCATAATATGTATGGAACAGCTCCTGGAATGTGGTTTGAAAAAAATGGTTGTATTTTCGTTTCAATGCCTGGTGTGCCTTATGAAACTGAAAATATAATGAGCAATGAGGTAATTCCTCGTTTATTAGATTTTTTCAAACCTCCTTTTATTGTACACAAAAAAGTACAGACAATTGGAGTTCCTGAGTCTATTTTAGCACAAACTATTGAAGATTGGGAAAATGATTTGCCTTCTCATGTTCGTTTGGCGTACCTTCCACATTTGGGAAAAGTAACTTTGAGATTGACAAGTGAAGGAGATGACAAAGAAAAAATTGAGGAAGAATTAAATAATCAAGTTAAAAAAGTAATTCCTCTCATAGAAAAATATGTTTATGGTTTTGATGATGAAACAATAGAGGGAAAAGTAGCTGATTTATTAAAAGAAAAGAATCTTACTCTAGGAATTGCAGAAAGCTGCACAGGTGGTTATGTAGCCCGTACATTTACTCAGCACGAAGGTGCATCTGCTTTTTTTGAGGGTGGAATAATTGCCTACTCAAATGATGTAAAAATAAAGATTTTAGGCGTAAAATTAGATACCATCATAAAATATGGTTCAGTAAGTGAACAAACAGCTTTAGAAATGGCTGAAGGAATCAGAAGAACACTAGGAACAAAAATTGGAATTGCTACAACAGGAGTAGCAGGAACAGGTGGAGGAACGCCTGAAAAACCAGTGGGAACAGTTTGGATTGCTTATTCTGATGAAAATGAAACAGTAGCCAAAACCTATCAACTAACCAAAAACAGAAACTTAAATATTCAACTGAGTACAAATGCAGTTTTGAATTTGCTTAGAAAAAAGTTGATTGAAAAGTAGGCAAATTTTCTGATTCATTAAATACTTTGTAATTTTGTATTATATAAAGATATTTATAAAATAATTGATAAAGTAAATAATGATTTGGAATTACGAACATATAAAAGATTCTTTTGATAAAATAAGCCAAAGCGACCCGATTACCTATTTTGCGCCTTTTTTTATATTTCTTATTCTTTTAGAATTAGGAATTGATTTAGCGCAAAAAAAAGAATGGTACAATAAAAAAGATGCTTGGGCTTCAATTGTTATGGGAATTGGTTCTGTGTTTTTGAGTCTTTTAGCCAAGATTTTTTATATCGGAATTTATATGTGGATTTATGATAATTTCCGTCTCTTTACGCTGCCTAATGTCTGGTGGGTTTGGATTCTGCTTATCTTTGCTGATGATTTTTCTTTTTATTGGCATCACAGATTAAGCCATCAAGTTCGTATTTTGTGGGCTGCTCATTCAAACCACCATTCAGCACAAAGCTATAATTTAGCTGTTGCGCTGCGTCAGAGTTGGACAGAAATGTTTTATAAATATATCTTTTGGTTATGGCTGCCTTTACTTGGTTTTCATCCTGTTATGATGTTTGTAATGATGTCTATAAGTCTTATTTATCAATTCTTTCTACATACAGAGGCAGTTGGAAGACTTGGTTTCTTAGAATTTTTTATGAATACACCTTCTCATCATAGAGTTCATCATGCTACTAATGTAAAATATTTAGATAAAAATCATGCAGGAATTTTTATTATTTGGGATAGACTTTTTGGAACATTTATAATAGAAGATGAAGAAAAACCAATCTACGGACTTGTTCAAAACTTGGAAACTTATAATCCAATTCGTATCGCTTCCCATGAGTATGAGAAGATTTGGGCAGATATTAAAAAGCCTATTTCGTGGAAACATAGAATTAATTATCTAATAAAGCCCCCAGGTTGGAGTCATGATGGAAGCCGAAAAACTACTAAGGATTTGGTAAATGAGATGAAGAAGAATAAATAAATTATTTCAATAATTTATCCCACTGCCTTTCATCTAATTCAATAGCTTCACATTTCAGATGTGAAAGGTTATCGCTCATCTTGAAAATATCGTTGAACCATTCTTTAGTATCTTCATCATCCTCTAAACAATACCAAGTCCATAAGGATTTCTTCCCTGTTCTTGCTGACCAACTAGACAATGCTGTTGCTATTTCTGCTAGTCGTCTCATATAAGAGGTAGAGAGATAACCTATTTTAAGATAGACATGAGTTTGCTGTATGTCGCTTTGAAGTAGCTTTTCAAACCAACAAAAGAAAGGGTGCATAAAGTCTAAAGAGTAAGAATTATACATCTCTCCAGATAGTTCTATAACTCCAGTTTTAATATTACCTTTTATTGTGGGAAACTGTCCTGAAACATAAACTCCCATTCCCCATTTGCCTTCAATCAAAAAATTAAAGCTAGAAAGTGATTGAATAACCTTTGCTAACGGATTTTCAGTATTTTCTCTAAAATGTCTATTTACTATAAAATTATCTTCTTTGGGCTGTACAAATGGAAGAGAATCGAAAACATTAACAAACTCAATAGTCAATAACTCTTTATTGTTTTTGAAATAGTATTCTAACCAATTTTTAAAAGGTAAAAGTTCTTGTTCTGTAAAACAGTTTGCACAATCTGAAATGACAACTTTTCTTTGTATTGTATTTGCATAAACACTAGCTTTAAAACCATGTTGGTTTGCTTTACTTTTTATTAACATTTCATTTTCCATAAAGTAGTTTTTAATTTAAAAATTTAGAAAAAACTGTTGATTTCAAGAATTATTGAAATTTAATCAAAAAAAACTAACTTACCTGCTTCTATTTGGTTATCCATTTTTAAGTAATTCAATCAAAAATTCGCATTCTTTTTTTATTCTATGAAAAATTTATTTTTTACAACTTCTATTTTTTGCCTTTTTATCGTCTCTACTTTTTTATCCAGTTGTGTTTCTTTTACTTCGTATGATGATTTAGAAAGGTTGAAATATTCAGATTTAAGAGGATATGAATACCAAAACAAAGAGTATAATCCTACTGTTGATACTACTCGTTTTATGTACTTTACAAATAAAGAGAATTTTGAAGAATCATTTGGAAACATAAAACATGAGATTAATTTTTCTGAGCAGATTGTTGTAGCTGTTGTAAAATATGAAAAAAAACCTACTCAAATCAATACACAGCATATCACTTATGCACAAAATGAAATTATTTGGCTTTATGAAGATGAATATTCAGATGTAAAAGCTGATTCTCCTTTTGTAGGAATGGCTTTGATTGAAAAAAAGAATTTTGAACAAGTTGTTTTTGTAGAAAATGGTAAAACAGTCTATATAATTACAACACCAGAAGCTCAAAAAAGAGCAAAAGAGAAATTAGAAAAAACCTTTAATAGAACGGAACAAGAAAAATAGTAAATTTGTAGTTCAATATACGTGTAGCTATAACTATTTATAATGGATAATTTTATTCTGTCTCTCATTTTTTGGTTTCCACTTTTGGGAGCTGCTTTTTGTTTAATTCCTTTCAAAGAAAACAAATCTCATTTTTATAAATGGATTGGAGTAGGTATTCTGTCTATCGAACTTATTTTGGTAGCAATAATGCTTTTCATTGCCAAGACTAATTTAGATATGTCTGTTTTTGATGAACAAAATTTGCTTTTGTCAGAAAAATATACGTGGTGGCATGTCAGTGTGGGGAAATTTGGAATTTTGCATGCTGATTATTTTTTAGGAATAGATGCTAAAAATGTTCTCTTAATTGCTCTTTCTGCACTTGTTTTGTGGGTAGGAAGTTTAGTGTCTGTTTTTTCTAAAAAAATACTTTCTCGTCCTCGTTTATATTTTTTCTTGTATCTATTGCTTTCTTCTGCTGTAATGGGAAGTTTTCTGTCATTAGACTTTTTACTTTTCTTTATCTGTTTTGAGTTTATGTTACTTCCTATGTATTTTTTGATAGGAATTTGGGGAGGAAAACGCAAAGAATATGCAGCTATCAAGTTCTTTATTTATACATTAATTGGTTCTGTTTTGATTTTGGTGGCAGGAATCATCATTGTAAATTCTGGAATAGATATACAAAAAACAGCTTTAGAACTAGGCATTTCTACGGAGGAAGTAGTTTTAAAACTCAAAAATTCTACTCTCATTACTCAAAATTCTACTCAAATTGTGCATTCCTTTGATATGCTTGCTTTCAAAGATGCAAACTATTTTCTTCCTCAATCTGCTCTCTTTTCTTATGAAGGAAATACTACTCGTGCTATTGTTTTCTTCTTGCTTCTTATTGGTTTTGCTATCAAATTACCAATTGCACCTCTTCATACTTGGCTACCGATTGCCCATGTTGAAGCCTCAACACCTATTTCAATGGTTTTGGCAGGAGTTCTTTTAAAAGTAGGAGGATATGGACTTTTGCGTCTTCCTTTTTCTGTTTTTACTGATGTAGCCATAGATTTTTCGTTTTGGATAGGAGCTTGGGGCATTTTTTCAATGCTATATGGAGCTTTTTTAGCTCTTGGACAGACTCATCTAAAAAGAATGATTGCTTACTCTTCCATTTCCCACATGGGTTTTGTTCTTTTGGGTTTTGCAGCTATTAATGCAGAAGGAACTAATGGAGCGATGTATCAAATGCTCAGTCATGGAGTTATTTCGCCTTTGCTTTTTCTTTTGGTAGGTTTTCTCTATGAACAGACAAATGACCTTACTATTACTAATTATAGTGGACTTTTTCATAAGCTACCACGTTATACAGCTTTTGTAGGAATTGCTTTTTTTGCAGGTTTGGGACTGCCTACTTTTTCTAGTTTTATAGCTGAACTAACCGTTTTTTTAGGCGTATTTTCTTCAGATTATTTACCAATTTGGTTGGGTATTTTGTCTGCCATAACATTAATTTTGACAGCTAGTTATTTTCTTTGGACATATAAAAGAATGTTCTTAGGTGATTTTTGGTTACATCATAACCTTAAAAATATCAATTTACAAGATATTTCTACTTCTCAAAAAGTAATTGCTTCTATCTTGATTTTCTTTATTGTTCTTTTAGGAATCTTTCCTTCTTTAGTTTTTGGATGGTTTTGAAACATAAAAAAATAGCCTACCAATTTTAATAAAAATAAGTAGGCTATTTTGTATCAAGCTAGTTTAAAATTACCAACTATCCTTTTCAGAATTATTATCTACTATTTCATCATCATATAGAAACTCTCCTTCTATAGGTTTTCTTTGGACAAAAATAGCAGCAAGTAAAGCAATTACAAAAAGCACAACTGCGCCTACCATAATACTTTGAAGAAATGGCATTAAAGGATTTTCGAGTGCTTCACTTGAACTTTTACGAGCTTCTTTCATCGCTTTATCTATTTCGCTTTCTCCCATCCCCATACTTTCTAACATACTTTCTGCTTTATCTAATGAAGCTTTTGCTATTTGCTCTGTATATTCTGGAGCAACAAAGTTATTGAATACATAATTGTATGAAGAACCAATAACATAGCTCAACATTAAAGCTACAAAAACCATTTTGACAGCATCAAAATACTTTATTATTCCTTTATTTTCTTTTTTAATACGAATACAAACAAAAATAATAGCTGCAATAGAGAACACTCCTGAGATAATAGCATAATAACTCATTGAAAATTCTACGCCCATTATATAACCAAAGACAGCTAATAAAATATTTATAACACCTAAAATCAAACCATAACGAATTGCTACCTGCATAATAAAATAGTTAGTTGAGAAATAAAAATAATTTTTTCTTACAACTAATAAGTACACACTAATTAAGTTTTATTACAATTATGCTAAATTCTTATTTTTAAAAAATAGGATTAGATAAAATAAGTCTTCCAATAGAATCTTGTCTTTGTTGTTCTCTCAATCTGATTTTTCTCATTTGTTCAGCATATTCTGGAGTGAGTTTGTATTTTTCTCTCTCTATTTTTTTTTCTATTCTATTTAAAGATTCTCTATAGTCAGTTTTTAAACTATCTGTTTTATAGGCATTTTTAAAATAGGTTTCTGCTAGTTCGAAGCGTTCTAATTTATCTTGAGGTTCGAAGAGCTTGTATTCATATAAAAAACCTAACAAATAATTAGCTGTACTTTGTAGTGGTTTTTGTTTTATTACTTTTTTGAAATAATATTCTGCTTGAGGATAATATTTTTTTTCAAACATATAAATGCCCACTTGTAAAGAAGCTTCATCTAATGTAGAATCTTGTCGAATTGCCTTTCTATACCATACAATAGAACTATCTCGCTTGTTTAGGTTCAGCCAAGTATTTCCATATTGAAGAGAAAGTTGAGAACGAATTTTATTATCTAGTTTATTGTCTTTCTTATTTGAAGCAGTATAACTTGTCTTTTGAAAAGCAACTTGTGCTTCTTTCCATGCATTTTTTGGAAGTTCTGATGCATTATAAGTTTTGATGATTTCTATGTACGCAGGCAGATAGGTGCTATCTTTTTCAATTGCTTTTCTTAAAAATGAAATTGCTTTTGTAGTATCACTTTTCTTATTCCAAATCATTCCCTGATAATAGAGTGTTTCTATTTTCTCTCCTGTTCGGTTTGCAATTTTCTCAAAGGCAGTCAAAGATTCAGACCATTTTTTTTGATTAAATGCAGAATAGGCATACAAGCGATATAATTCTAAGTCTGTAAAACCCAAATCAATCGCCTTTTGAGCAGCACTAAGAACTTTTTGAGGTTCGTTTCTTTGTTGATAAGCCTGTGCCAATGCAAAATAATATTTACTTTTCGTGCTATCCAAAGAAATTGCCTTTTCAATATCCTCTAACGCAATATTTTCTTTTCCAGAAGATAGATACAAAGAAGCTCGTTTATAGTAATAATGAGCTGTATTTTCTTTGTTGTCTGTATTTTCACTTCGTTCAATTTGCTTATTAAGAAACTGAACTTGATTAGAAATAATTGTTGTAACAGAATCTGGAAGAGGAGGTAATGTTTCGACAAACTGCTTCGTATCAGACTGACAAGCCGATAAAAAGCAGAAAACCACTATAATCAATAAGAAACTAAAAGTATTTCTAGACATTTACAATTTACATTTATCATTTACAACTGAAAGTCAGCGTAGCTAATTACTTCTTTAACCATTCTCTAATTATATCTAAAACTACAAAAACATATTTCTGGTGTTCTTCTTTAGCTTCCATTTCAGGTTCTTTCCCTCCTATATTTACCATTTTACCCACATAGTTTTCTTCTTTAGCTTCATTTTCAAAAACCCAAACAGCATATCCTTTTATAACCAAACTATCATCTTCTAGCTTTTCAATATCGCTTTGAGTAAGAACAAAGTATATTTTTTCATCAATTATAAATTTAGAGAGTTGACGTTCACTTTCTTTAATAGAAGCTAATGAACCAGACATTTCTACTTTAATATTTTTATCAGAATGAACAGTTGGAATACGGAAATTTGAATCTTTCATTATATATAAATTACGAATTATGAAATAATCAGCGAAGCTAATTAAAAATTAAAAATTATGAAGTGAAATTCAGTGAAATTGACTGACTAAGGATAACTACATAACTAGTTACTGACTATTTATAGCCAAACCAACCCAATTTATCAGATTTTTTACGCCAGTTTTCACTTACTCTGACATAAAGTTCTAAAAATACTTTTTTACCAAAGAAGGCTTCCATGTCTAATCGTGCTGCTTGTCCAATTATTTTGAGTGCACTTCCATTTTTACCTATCAAAATACCTTTTTGAGATTTTCTTTCAACATGTATTTCTGCATTGATGCGAAGAATTTTTGGTTCGTCTTTAAACTCTAAAATTCCTACTTCAGTAGAATAGGGAATTTCTTGATCATAGTGTAAAAATATTTTTTCTCGTATAATCTCTCCTGCAAAAAAACGTTCTGGACGATCTGTCAGCATTTCTTTGTCGTAATAAGCAGGATGTTTTGGAAGATATTTTAAGATAAGTTCTAATACTTCATTTACATTAAAACCAATTAAGGCAGAAATAGGCAAAATTTCTTGTGGATTTAATACCTCTTTCCAACGAGCAATTTTTTCATCAATGATATCTTGATCAACTAAATCAGCTTTATTTAGTAGAACAATGAGAGGGATTTTCTTTTTATCTAATGCTTTTCGGAGTTTTTCGATAGCATTTTCTTCATCATGACTCTCATCAAGGGAAGTTACAAGCAAAATTACATCAGCATCTTCTAATGATTTTTCTACAAAACGCATCATTTTTTCATGAAGCTCATATTTTGGAGAAATAATCCCTGGTGTATCTGAAAACACAATTTGATAGTCTTCACTATTCAAAATCCCCATAATACGATGGCGAGTAGTTTGTGCTTTGGGAGTTACGATAGCTAATTTTTCTCCTAATACAGTATTCATAAGTGTAGATTTGCCACTATTTGGTTTTCCTACCAACGCTACAAAACCAGCTTTATGATTTTCAGATTCTTTGCCAGCATTTAAAATGGCATCTAAGTCAAGTTCTTTCATACTACAAAGTTCGCTTTTTTTATAGAATAATATAGTATAATTGTTGTTTTTTGCTCAAAAAAAGGGCAACTAAATTGATAAAAACCTATAATTTAGGTTTTTTATAGAAAATAATTACTTTTTTTTAGATAAATACTTGCAGATTAAAAATATTTTCGTACCTTTGTAAAACAATCAGGGTAAATAAATCTTGGTTGTACCAATTACGGCGCGAGATAGAGCAGTTGGTAGCTCGTCGGGCTCATAACCCGGAGGTCACAGGTTCGAGTCCTGTTCTCGCTACTAAGTCATTAAATTGACATCAACCATTTTAGATTAGTTTCTAAAATGGTTTTTTTTTGTTTCTATATTTCCCTGATGTTAATCTATCAAAAACAAATATTTCAAAAATTCATAATAAGTTTATTTATTTGTTGATAGAAAACTGCCTAATTAACTTTATTTTTGCAAAACTAAAAGAATAGAGGCATTTTTGTATAGTTTTATACACACCTTAAGACGTATAAAAGTTTACACATGCTATTTTTACTTCTATCAATCAAAAAAATACCCCATTCTCATGCAGAATAACAACCGTGTACTTGTCGTAGATGATGAACCCGATATTTTGGATTTGCTCAAATACAATTTGGAACGTGAAGGATATGAAGTAGAGGTCGCTTCCAATGGCGAAGAAGCTATAAAAAAAGCTGAGTTTTTTAAACCTGAACTCATTCTTTTGGACATCATGATGCCCAAAATGGATGGGGTAGAAACTTGTCGTTTGCTTCGTGAAATGCCTGATATGATAGATTCTTATATCATTTTCTTGACGGCTCGTGCTGAAGAATATTCAGAAGTAGCAGCTTTTGATGTTGGAGCAGATGATTATTTGAACAAACCTATCAAGCCTCGTGCGTTGATGAGCCGTATTAATGCGCTTTTCCGTAGAGAGTTTAAAAAGCAGCAGACACAATCTCATGAAGTAATTGAAATTTCGGATTTGTATATTGATAAAACAAGTTATACCTTACAGAAAGATGGTGAACTGATTGCACTTCCTAAAAAAGAGTTTGAACTAATTTATTTCTTAGCTCAAAGTCCAAATAAAGTATATAATCGTGAAGATTTATTGAAAAATATTTGGGGACAAGATGTGTATGTTTTGGCTCGTACTGTTGATGTTCATATCCGTAGAATCAGAGAAAAAATTGGAGATAATTATATCAAAACTGTAAAAGGAGTCGGATATAAATTTATGTCAATTGATGAAATGTAGAAATTTACTTTTGTTGGTCTCGTTTCTCTAAAATATCAACAAAGGCAGAAAATCAATGTATTTAAGAATTTATCATAATTACATGATAATAAAAAGTAAAACCTTGCTAGAAGGAAAAAAAAATAAGAGCATTTATGAAAGTCTGATGAATGCTATCAAACGTTCTTTGGTAAGCTCAAGAGCTGTAGCCATTATACTTTCTTTATTGGTAAGTAGTGTAACGAGTGCTTTTTTATCGCTAATTCCTAGTGTTAATTCGGTGGCTTTATCAGTTTGTTTTTTAGTTTCATTTTCATCTTCTTTCATCTTAATCTATATTGCTTTTGAGTTTCTTATTTTCAAGGAAATAAATAATGTATATAGTAAGCTATCAAAGATAAAAAAGAAAGATTTCAAATTTGTTCCTCCTTCTTCTGACCTTCTTCCTTCTGCAAATCCTATTCGCAGAGTAAATCAAGAAATTACAGCGTATGCAGGACAGAAACAAAAAGAAATTGATGAGCTTCGTAGAATGGAAGTTTTTCGAAGAGAATTTATTGCAGATGTTTCACATGAACTTAAAACGCCTATTTTTTCGGCACAAGGTTTTATTCTTACTCTTATTGATGGTGCAGTAGATGATGAAAATGTACGTGATGCTTTTTTGGGTAAAGCTGCCCGTAGTTTAAAGGCTTTAGCTGCTTTGGTGGAAGATTTATTGACTCTTTCCCAAATAGAATCAGGCGACATTACGATGCGTTTGGAAGAATATGAAATGCAAGACCAAGTTTTGGAAGTCTTCGAACAGCTTGAAAATAAGGCTGAAAGGCGTGGAGTTACACTAAAACTAGTCAGTCAGTACGAAGAAGGTGTTTATGTATATGCTGATTATAATCGTATCCGACAGGTTTTGATAAACTTAATTATTAATGCTATCAAATATGGAAAAGAAAACGGAACGGTAACAGTTACACTCACTCAAACCACCAAAAATCTAAAAATATCTATCAAAGACGATGGAAATGGAATCGAACCTGAACATTTAGTTCGTATTTTTGAGCGTTTTTATAGAATAGAAAAAAGCCGTTCGAAACAAGAAGGAGGAACAGGTTTAGGACTTGCCATTGTAAAACATATTATTGAAAAGCACGATTCTAAAATTAGTGTTAAAAGTAAAATGGGAGAAGGAACACAGTTTACTTTTAAATTGCAGCGTACCGAAGTAGTAGAGGAGGAGTAAATAAAATAGTTGCTCTCTGTTAGGCAATTTTTTATCTATTGTTATATATCTTGGATGCAAAAAATATTCTGAAATTTCTTTCTGTGTTTTCTGCTTCTTATGTATTTTATTCATAAAAATCATTATTAAAGAATAATAATAAAATATGTTGTATAAGATATTAAGTCAATTTGGACATTTAGTAAAGAAACAAGAAATTCCGTCTAAAGTAAATTTACTTCAAGAGGGTAAAATTTCTACGAAGTTTTTTTTTATTGAAAAAGGATGTTTAAGACTCTATTTCAACCATGAAGGTAAAGATATAACATTTCAATTTTTCTTCGAAGGAGAGGTTGTTTCATCTATTGAAAGTTTCAAAACAAATCAGCCAAGTTTATTTGCTATTGAAAGCATTGAACCTTGTATAATATATTCTATATCTAAAAGAGATTTTGAATTGCTAATAAATAAGTCTTTAGAAATAAAGGAAATTATGGAAAATCAGATATTTCAAAGGTTATTACTTTATCAAAAACTCTTTTTATCTCGTATCAAAAATACGCCAAAAGAAAGGTATCAAGAACTTTTAGAGAATAGTCCTAAATTACTTCAAAGAATTCCCCAACATTATATCGCATCTTTTTTAGGAATTACCTCAGTATCATTAAGTAGAATAAGAAATAGAAAGTAGTCATTTTTTAACAATTGTTATCGTCAGAGCATTTTTGATTCAAGACCTTTGTATTGTAAAATTTATCTAACTAATAAAACAATACAAAATGAAAGTCGTAATTATTTTTAATCATCCTTATGAGGGCAGTTATTGTAATGCTATTCTAAAATCTACCTTACTTGGACTTCAAATAGCAAATCATCAAGTTGATGTTATACATCTTGACAAAGAAAATTTTAACCCTGTAATGAGAAGTGAAGACCTTAGAGCTTTTATCAATAAAAATCCTATTGATGAGAAGGTAATTGAATTTGGAGATAGACTAAAAGATGCTGAACATTTAATTTTTATTTTTCCTATTTGGTGGGAATTAATGCCTGCATTAATGAAGGGATTCATTGATAAAGTAATTTTTCCAGGTGTAGCATACGATTATGTTAATGCTAGTAACACCAAAATGAAACCTCTTTGGGATAAAGTAAAAGGAATTACCGTAATTACCACAATGAATACTCCTAGTATTTTATATAATTGGATTTTTGGAAATGCCATTCAAAAAGCACTATTAAGAGGTACTTTTTGGAAATTAGGATATAAAAACCGTAAATGGATAAGTCTTAATAGAGTAAAAATGGTTTCTCCAGAAAAAAGGAAAAAGTGGTTAACAAACATAGAAAGTAATTTCTCAAAACTTAAATAGGTCTAAAACAGATAGACTAATAACGACATCACTTCAAAATAAAAAAAGGTACAAGATTTTTCTTTTACCTTTTTTGTTTTTTCCATTACTCAAAACTTAATATTAGGATTTACGCACCTTAATATTATATAAGTTTTAAAACATTGAATTTTAGATAGTTATGGTTTTATTTTGATTTATAAATTTGAAATTCTTGTTCAAATAAAATCATTTAAAAGTACATAGTATTCTGATTATTAAGAAGTTATAGTATTACATAAATTTAGAGTGTGTAACTCCAATAATATATATATTACTGTTTCCATTTCCTTTCCTACAAACTAATTTCTAGGCAAATTAAAATCGATTATCTAAGAAATATGTCTGCTCTTAAATAGTAATACCAAATTATTTTTATAGACTGTTCCACAAGTTGCACTATTTTTTCATGAAAATTGTTCAAGCAAGGACACTTAAATCAGTTTTTGTGTGCTTTATACTGCTTCGTAATTAGATTTCGAAAATTTTCTTCTATCAGTACACCTTATAAGGTGTGAGATAGTTTGTTTTCTTAACTGTATTGATACTTATGAACGGCTTTAGCCCTCAATGAAGTTAAACTGTCTGAAAGGTTTACTTTTTCGAAAACCAAAAACGTATGAGTATAAGTATTCTTTCAATTGAATATCAAATAAAAAATAGAAGTAATGAAACTAGAAGACTTTGAATTAGTGAAAAAATATAATCCTTTTTTTGAGGATATGAAAAATACCATACAAGACCCAATAAAACATGCAGAAGGAGATGTTTTTACACATACTCAAATGGTTTTGGATTCTATATTAAAGACAGAAGAATGGAATACATTTTCTAAAGAAGAACAAGATATTTTGCTCTTGACAGTTATTTTTCATGACATTTGCAAACCTCATACACTTACACATGAAGCTGATGGAGGTATTAGTCACCCAAGCCATGCACGAAAAGGTGCACAACTAACAAGACAGATTTTAGATAAAGAAAACTATGATTTTGATACAATCTATAAAGTCTATCAAACTATTTTTTATCACGGTTATCCATTTTGGGCATACTCAAAAGATAATCCTCAAAAGAATATGATTTTGACTAGTATTTTATCAAATAATAAATGGTTGTATGCTTTTGGAAAAGCTGATTTAGGAGGACGTATTTGTAAAGACTGGGAAGAGTGGGCATATCGCTTAGAAGTTTTTAAAGAATTAGGGTTAGAAAATGAGTGTTTTGATGCGCCTTATACTTTTCATTCAGATTATGATAGATTTGAATATTTTAGAAAAGAAGATAATTTTCCAAATACACAGCTTTATGCCAGTTATGATTTTGAAATAACGATGCTTTGTGGACTTCCTGCTAGTGGAAAGGATAGTTTCATAGTAGAAATGAATGAAGATTTGCCTATCGTTGCAATGGATAATTTGAGAAGAGAACTAAAAGTAAAACCAACTGATAATCAGGGTAAAATCATTCAAGCAGCCAAAGAACGAAGCCGAGAATATTGCCGAAAAAAACAATCTTTTATTTGGAATGCTACCAATCTGACAAAACAAGTTCGAAGTAGTTTGATTTCAATTTGGCTTCCTTACAAACCCAAAATCAAGATTGTGTTTCTTCATAAAAATATTAATCAGATTGTAAAAGATAATAAAGCAAGAGAAGAAAAAGAGATTGTGCCTACTAAAAAGATTTGGGAGATGCACCAGCGTTTAGAATTTCCTGATATACAAGAAGCTCATGAGGTGGTTTTCTTAGAAAAAAAATGATTTATTGTTTTAATTTCTTTATATATTTTCTATTTCGCTACAAAAAAGCGAAATTTGCGACCTTATTTGATTTACGAATGAGGTTTTTTTATACAAAATGATTTTATGCTTCTTTTGGCAGTAGATTTTGGAAATACGTCGCTCAAAGCAGCACTCTTCGAAAGTGAAGTGCTTTTAGAAGTGCGTTATTCTCTTTCTACTACTGACTTAGAGAATTGGATAAATGAAATTAGAAATTCGTTTTCTGCTTCTTTAGAAGGTATAATGATAAGTTCTGTTAGAAAAAATGAAGAGATTGAACTTTCTTTTGTGGAAAGTTTAAAAAGAAAATTAATTTCTACTCATCTTGATAATTCTAAATTAATCATAAAATCAAATTCAGAAATAAAAGAAATTGCAACAGATAGTAAAGGAGTTAGCGTCGTAGTATCAGTTATGCTATTAGATGAAAATACGCCTTTGCCCATTCAAAATAATTATAAAACCCCTAAAACTTTAGGTAAAGATCGCTTGGCTGCTGTAATTGGTGCTTTTTTTTTACAAAAACAAGTTATCAAACAGCCTACTTTAGTAATTGATGCAGGAACTTGTATTACCTTTGATTTTATTGATACAAATCAGTCAGAAGGAATTTTTGAAGGAGGAAGCATTTCATTAGGTTTGCAGATGCGTTTTAAGGCTCTGAATCATTTTACAGCAAAACTACCTTTGTTTGAACCAAATGAAATATTGCCTACACCTATAGGACAAACAACACAGGAAGCAATGCAAAGTGGGGTTCAGTTTGGACTTATTTCTGAAATAAAGGGTATTATTGATTTTTATCAGAATCAAGTTTCTATAAAAAAGAATCAAATAAATACTAATGAAAACAACACAAATAAAGAGCTAAATATTGTCGTCTGTGGTGGCGATGCTCAAATCTTAAAAAAATGGTGGGAGGAATATTTAATACGTTTTCCAAATAATTCTCACACTTACCCAAAATGGACTATCGAATCAAATTTGGTTTTGATAGGATTACAACGAATTTTCCAGTTTATAAAAAATAATGAAGACAACTAATTTTTATCTCCGTTCTAGTTCAAGGTTATTTACTCCTGTTTTGGTAGTAATTTTTATCTTGTTTACCTATTTTTCTGCATCTTTTTCAGTTTTTGCTCAAACAGCAAATAATCCTTTTTCACGAATTGGATTAGGAGAAATTTCTTCACAGCGTTCTATTTCCAATCTTGGAATGGGAGGAGTAGGGGTGAGTCTTCCGACAGTAAAATATTCAAACCTTCAAAATCCAGCTCTTTTGAGTTATCATAAACTTACTGTTTTTGAAGCTGCTGGAATCGGAGAATACAAAGATTTAAGAACAAATACTATTCAGACAAATGATTTTGGTGGAAATTTGGGTTATCTATCACTTATTTTTCCTGTTTATAAAAATATGGCTATCAATATTGGCTTTCAACCCTTTTCTTCTGTCAATTATAATGCTGTTAGTTACGAACTTTTACAAAATACTCCCACTTTTGTAAAATATGATTATGCAGGCTCAGGAGGTGTTTCACAAGTATTTTTGAGTACAGGATATAAAATTATTCAAAATCTTTCTGTAGGTGCACAAATCAATTATAATTTTGGAGCAGTCAGTAATACTTCTACTGCTTCCTTAGATGACTTTAGAGGTGGTTTTATAGCTCAACTCAGTGACCGTTATAATTATGGTGATTTTACGTATCGTTTGGGAGTACACTATTTTATTCCTGTTTTTGATAATTCACAGATTAATGTAGGAGTAAGTTATGATGGAGCTGCTGACTTTGAAGCAACTCATTTCAGAGCCTTCGAACGCAAAAATTTTAGTGATATAGTTATCGATGGAGATACACTTTTTTCAGAAAAGAAAGAAGCTATTCAAATTCCTGATGCTATTACGTTTGGTATTAGCTTACAACGTGGTTATCTAGAAGCTGCATCAGGAACTCAAAATACAGCTTATAGTTTTGGTATAGATTATAGTATGCAAGATTGGAGCATCTCAAATAGCTCTTCTATTGTAGGAAATAATCGTTTGCAGAATAGTTATAAAGTTAGTGTAGGAGGAGAAATTACACCTAATGTTCGTAACTCTAATTATCTAGCCCGAACAACTTACCGAGCAGGGTTTTCTTATTCTCAAACACCATTAGTTGTCAATAATGAATCAATTGAAGATATGAGTGTAAGTATTGGCTTTTCACTTCCTGTCAAGAATAACTTCTCTTCACTTAATATGTATGGAGCAATTGGTCAGCGTGGAAGTTTGAACACTATAAAAGAACAATATGTAAAATTTGGTTTAGGAATTTCTATTAGTGATAGATGGTTTGTTCGTTCTAGATTTGATTAATATCTTTTTTAATAAATATATATTAAACGTTATCACAATTAAATTAGTAATGTTCATTTTTCCATAGCGCAGGGTTTGCAAACCCTGCGTTATGGAAAAATAAGACTGATTTGTTTTTCTATAACTTGCTAATTATTAGACCTGTAAACAACTGTGATAACGTTTATTCAAAACTCCTTATTTGTCTAAAAATGAATAAGGAGTTTTTTTGTGGCATAATTAATCAATATTTTGTCTCTTACTTTTTTGAAGCCTTGTTTATAGCCAAATCAAAAATTACTTATTAGAATAAATACATAATTTTTTTATACTCAAATTTGCTTTTATCCAAATAATTGACTTTATTTGAACAAAATACCAATAAATACGCTGCACGCATAACAATTTTAGAAAACATAATAAGTAGTTAACTTTTTCTTAACAAAGTTAATCCTTTTCTAAATTAGCTTTACTGTAAAAAAAATCGCTCTATTCTTACTATAAATAGATAAGAAATTCGATTTAGGGTCTTAGTGTTCTAGTCTAGTTCTAGTTTTAATTTTATTGAATCGAATTTAATAAATTCTGATTTATTGCTAATTAATCGCTAATCATCCGTTTTGTGATACACGTTTTAGATTTAAAAAACATAAAAAGACTGGTTATCTATTTAGATATAAATTCTTTCCAAAAGCTACCTTGTTGTTTGGTTTCCAAACTTCACTATTTTTTTGTCGCTTTGTTTTTAGTAAATCTTATCACAAGAAATTCTATCATAGAAATAAATATATTTCATTCAAAAAATCAACACAATCAATTATGTCTAACACAAAATCTGAACTTCTAGTGAATCTAGAAGTGAAAGGAGAAGTTACGCCTGAATTTAAGAAAATACTTACTGATGATGCCCTTATTTTTTTGGCAGAGTTACACCAAAAATTTGATGCTCGTCGCCACGAATTATTAGAAAAAAGAAATAAAAGACAAGAGCAAATCAATAATGGAATAATGCCTACTTTCTTAGCCGAAACGAAGCATATCAGAGAAGACAAAACGTGGAAAGTTGCTCCAATTCCGAAAGACTTACAAGATAGAAGAGTAGAAATTACAGGACCTGTTGAAAGAAAAATGATGATAAATGCACTTAATTCGGGTGCAAATATTTTTATGGCAGACTTTGAAGATTCAAATTCACCTACTTGGGAAAATGCTGTTCAAGGTCAGATAAATTGTTATGATGCTATTCGCAAAACAATTACTTTCCACGATGAAAAGAAAAATAAACACTATGAATTGAATAAAGAAACGGCTGTTTTGCTGGTTCGTCCTCGTGGTTGGCATCTTAATGAAAAGAATTTATTGATTGAAGGAAAACCTATTTCTGGAGGTCTTTTTGACTTTGGTTTATATGTTTTCCACAATGCAAAAGAACTTATGAATCGTGGTTCGGGAGCTTATTTTTACCTTCCAAAAATAGAATCTCATTTAGAGGCTCGTCTTTGGAATGAGGCTTTTGTTTTTGCTGAAAATTATCTTGATATTCCTATCGGAACGTTTAAAGCAACTGTTCTTTTAGAAACTATTATGGCTTCTTTTGAGATTGAGGAAATCTTATACGAACTCAAAGACCACATGGCAGGAATCAATGCAGGACGTTGGGATTATATTTTCTCTGCTATCAAAAAATTCAGAAATGTAGTCAAAAATCCACTTCCTGACCGTGGACAAATTACAATGACAGTTCCATTTATGAGAGCTTACACTGAACTTTTGGTAAAAGGGTGTCATACAAGAGGAGCGCACGCTATTGGTGGAATGTCTGCTTTTATTCCAACACGACACGACGAGGAAATCAACAAACAAGCCTTCGAAAAAGTAAGGAAAGACAAAGAACGTGAAGCCAATGATGGTTTTGATGGTTCTTGGGTAGCGCACCCAGATTTGGTAAAAGTAGCAAAAGATGTTTTTGATGCTAAATTTGGAGACAAACCCAACCAAAAAGACCGTTTGAGAGAAGATGTAAATGTAGAAGAAACTGCAAAAAATCTTACCAACTTTGATATCGAAGGGGGAAAAATTACTGATGCAGGTGTCAGAATGAACTTCAATGTAGGTATTCGTTATATCGCTTCTTGGCTAGATGGAGTTGGTGCAGCAGCTATTTTTAATTTAATGGAAGACGCAGCAACAGCCGAAATTTCAAGAACACAACTTTGGCAATGGCTCAACAATCCAAATGCTGTATTGGATGGAGATAGCAGTAAGCCAATTACAGAAGAATATTTGAGAAAATGTATGGAAGAAGAGTATCAATCTATAAAAGATGAAGCTGCTCAATATCCAAACTTTGACTTCGAAAACTCAAAATTTCCAAAAGCAAAAGAGCTTATGGAAGGATTGGTTTTCACAAAAGAATACAAAGACTTTTTGACAACAGAAGCATACCATTTAATATAAAGTTTTAGACCCTAAGGGTTTTCAGAAACACTTAGGGTCTAGTAAAAAGAAAAACCAAAATCCTTAACTGGACACACAATAAATCGACAAGCACAAACACACGCCAAACTGTATTTCTAACATAAAAAAATAATTTAAAACCTGTTATTAGATTGTGATTTACTGATTATGAGTAATTGATAACTGATAACTGAAAAACTGATAACTGAAATATTATGTCTAAGACAAACGGAACTTCGAACAAATTTGCTCACAGAAGCGTGTCAGAATTAGAAAACGAATGGAAAACATCAGCTCGTTGGAAAGGAATTACTAGAGATTATACAGGAGAAGATGTAGCTAAATTACGTGGTTCAGTAAAAGTAGAACATACATTAGGACGTATGGGCGCAGAGCGTTTGTGGAATCTTATGCACAATGAACCTTATGTAAATTCATTAGGTGCAATTACAGGAAACCAAGCTGTACAGCAAGTAAAAGCTGGTTTGAAAGCTATTTATATGAGTGGCTGGCAGGTAGCAGCAGATGGAAACAATGCTGGACAAATGTATCCAGACCAAAGTTTGTACCCTGCTGATAGTGTTCCAAAAATGGTAACTCGTATCAATAACGCTCTTTTACGTGCTGACCAAATTGAAAATGCAGAAGGGCAAGAACCAATTCATTGGTTAGCTCCAATTGTAGCTGATGCAGAAGCTGGTTTTGGGGGTGTTTTGAATGCTTTTGAACTTATGAAAGCAATGATTGAAGCAGGTGCAGCAGGTGTTCACTTTGAAGATCAACTTTCTTCTGCTAAAAAATGTGGACACATGGGAGGAAAAGTATTAGTTCCTACTAAAGAAGCTGTTCAAAAATTGAAAGCTGCTCGTTTGGCTGCTGATGTTTTGGATGTTCCTACTGTTCTGATTGCTCGTACAGATGCAAATGGTTCATTTTTGATTACAAGTGATATTGACGAAACTGATGCTCCATTTATTTCTGATGAGCCTCGTACTTCAGAAGGATTTTTTGTTTTGAAAGGTGGAATTGAAGCTGCTGTTGCTCGTGGATTGGCGTATGCACCGTATGCTGATGTAGTTTGGTGTGAAACTGGTAAGCCAGATGTAGAGGAAGCTCGTTATTTTGCTGAAAAAATTCATGAAAAATTCCCAGGTAAATTATTGGCGTATAACTGTTCGCCTTCTTTCAACTGGACAGCTAATTTAGATAAAGACACAATTGCTAGTTTCCAACAGCAATTAGGAGAAATGGGTTACAAATTCCAATTCGTAACACTTGCAGGTTTCCATAGCTTAAACATGGGAATGTTCGAACTTGCATTAAAATACAAAACTGAAGGAATGGCTGCTTATTCTCGTCTTCAAGACAAAGAATTTGATTACGAAGAAAAAGGCTATACTGGAACTAAACACCAACGTTTTGTAGGTGCTGGTTATTTTGATCAAGTAGCTCAAGCTATCGTAGGCGAAGGTTTATCTACTGCTGCCTTGAAAGGTTCAACGGAAGAAGAGCAATTTCATGACGCAAAAGCTGATGCTTAAATAAAAGTAAACTGGCAGACATTTTAAAGTGTCAGTACAGGTATAAAGTAAATAATAAAAAACGAACTATCTCAAAAAAAGAGGTGGTTCGTTTTTTATTGTGAAAATACATACTACTAGACAAAAACTAAAAAAGTAATATAATTTTAAGAATGACAGTAGAACACACATTTATAGGTGTAAAATGACTGAAAACTATACAGAACAAAATTAGATTCAAAATTTTTAAGGTGAGAGAACGAATATTTAGAATTGCAGTTGCATTACACAATATGAGAGTACAACATAGGGACATAAACATTAACTGTGATAACATCTAATACAAGGCAAATTTTTATCTTTTAATTAAAAACAATAAATACACAATCTACGAAATTCTTAGCAATACCAAAAAATCAAAAACATTTCATTTATAACTAGAATACTCAACAAATCGTAATTTTTAATTTGTAATTCGTAATTGAATCAAATAAATACGTAATTTTGTAGTCTTTATTTTTTGACTTTCTTTATTCTGTAGAGTATTTTATGAAACGCTATAAACTTTCTGACCTTGTTATTTTTGAAAACGACGATTATTTAATTGTTGATAAACCTCCTTTTTTGTCTTCTTTAGATGAACGCTTAGGAAATGCGATGAATCTTTTACAGATTGTCAGAGCAGAACTACCAGAAGCAAAATTGGGACACCGTTTGGACAAGGAAACAAGTGGAGCTGTTGCAATAGCAAAACACTTTGAAGCCTATCGTCATCTTTCTATTCAATTTCAAGAACGTCAGGTAGAAAAAGTTTATCATGCTATTGCTGTGGGAGTGCATGATTTTCAAGAGCAAGCTGTTGAAGTTCCTTTACACAAAATGAAAAATGGACTTTCAGCTGTTAACTACAAACAAGGAAAGCATTCACTTACATTTTTTACTACTTTAGAGGCTTTCCGTCATTATACACTTTTGGAATGTCGTCCGATTACTGGGCGTTTGCATCAAATTCGTGTGCATGCACAGACTATAGGTGCGCCTTTGGTGGCTGATAAAGCGTATGGAGGAAAAGATTTATTCTTGTCAGAAATCAAGCGCAAAAAATTCAATCTTAAAAAATGGGAAGAAGAACTTCCTCTGATGCAGCGTGTAGCTCTTCATGCAAAAGAATTAGCTTTTAATGGAATGAATGGAGAAGTTATAAAAGCAATAACAGAATACCCAAAAGATTTTAATGCACTTTTAAGGCAACTTGGTAAATTTGATATGTAGTTTTAATTAGACTTATTCTATCTAATTTTCACAATGAAAAAAACACCTTTTCATTTTGGAAAGGAATTGACTATAAAAATAGAATCGAAAAAACTAAGAAAAAAAAAACTTCTTTAAAAAACTAGCTCTATTTGCTTAAATAAACGTTTTTATATTAATTCATAGAAAAAATCAAAAAAATAGCATAATTAATTTGGCTTGGCAAACAGATTGAAATATAGATAATAACTTCTACAAAAAGATGTAGAATGAAAAGATATTTACTCACCAAGATTTTTGTTTGTAGCTTCTCTTTATTGGGAATTACACCATTTTTATCAAAATCTTATTTTTTGTGAGTGTTTGTTTTGGTTTCATACTAAAATCATAGCAAACTAAAATTCTGGAAAATCAAGAAAGAAAGCCGTTAGTTAGCGTTTATTTATTAGATAAACAAATTTTTAGCAACTGACAATTTTTACACTTTCTTTTGAGGAATGAAATCGTCGTTCGATTTTCTGAACAGTTTAAGTAGTAAGTAAAGTAAGTAAGTGGACAAAAAATACCTTTTCTTTTTAGGAAAGGTTTTTTTATTCGATTTTTTTAACGAAACCAGTACTTTAGCCGTACTGATAAAAAATAACTTACAACTTGAATCATCAAAAATGAAAATCAATTATTTATTATCACTTCTTATAGCCTTTAGTTTTCTAGCCTTAACTAGCTTTTCTATTTCTAAAAATTCCATTTCAACAAGCAAAAAAACAGAATCTGTAATTGAAAAAGACACCCTCAATATTATGGCTTCTCACGGAATTTTTTTGAGAGATAGTGCAAACTTAACTTGTAATAAATTAGCTAAACTTCCCTATGCCACTAAAATAGTTTTATTAAATCAAGATACAATTTCTGATGAACTAACAGTTCAAGAAACAAAATATTTTGAGATAAAAGGACGAATGCAAAAAGTGAAAGTAATCAGTCAGATTGATAGCTTGAATGATTTGGAAGGCTATGTTTTTGATGGGTATTTGACTAAATTTCCAGTACCTGTTTTGGATTATAGAGGAACAAAGGAAAATGATTATTTGAGTTCTGAATTAAATTATTTGAAAGGTAACTTTAAGGAGTCTGAAAAATATGCTATTGAAAGACATAAGGAAAATGAAGATTGGATTATTAAATGGAAGAAAAGGTATGGCGAAAATATAACTTATGAATACAATGAATCTACAACTGTCGATGTTCCTATACATAAAATAATAATTCCTAATTTGTCGATACGAGAAGCCTATTTTTTCTCTCTAGTATTATTCTTTAGTGAAAACAACGAATATAATGAAGGAGATGTAGTAATTTTTGATAAAAATAATAATAGCTTTATTATAGAACCTCTCTCAGGAGTGGGATGTTATTATTCTATATTTAAAAATAATACGAATGAATTAGTTATTGAATATGAATGTTGGGCGTGTTAAGTAAGAACCAATTTATTAAAATCAGTCAAAACTAACAACGATATGAAAACCAATTATTTACTACTCATTTTAGTCTTTAGCTTTTTAGCATTGACTAGCTTTTCTATTCCTAAAAATTCCATTTCAACAAGCAAAAAAACAGAATCTGTAATTGAAAAAGACACTTTCAATATTATGGCTTCTCACGGAATTTATTTGAGAGATAGTGCAAATCTGACCTGTAATAAATTAGCTAAACTTCCCTACGCCACTAAAATAGTTTTATTAAATCAAGATACAATTTCTGATGAACTAACAGTTCAAGAAACAAAATATTTTGAGATAAAAGGACGAATGCAAAAAGTGAAAGTAATCAGTCAGATTGATAGTTTGAATAATTTAGAAGGCTATGTTTTTGATGGGTATTTGACTAAATTTCCTGTGCCTGTTTTGGATTATAGAGGAACACAAGAGAATGATTATTTATCTAGTGATTTATATTATCTACAAAGTAATTTTAAAAATCATGATAGATATGAAATAAAAAGGCAAAAGTATGATGGAGAAGATGAATACGATTGTGCTTTTCAACAAAAATTTGGGAGCAAAAAAGATATACAATATAAACAAAATAGTTGTGGTGAAGGAGGAATGGATTGGGATATGATGATTCCAAATTTATCTTTGAGAGAAGCTTACTTTTTTGCTATTGTTTTATATTATCAAGAATATTATGATGAAAATACAATACCTCATACAATTACATTTGATAAAAAAACAAAAATTATATCTATTGAGCCGAGTGATCAAGGAGCAGGTTGTTACATAAGTATTATAGAAAACAAAAATAAGATTTTGACAATTTCTGGTTATTGTGGTTGCTAAAAATTTCCACAAAAAATTGCCTTACTTCTATAATAAAAGTAAGGCAATTTTTTTGTTATTCATGATAAAATTATCTAGCCTTTGTTTGTGTCTCCACCATAGCTGTCAAGCTATTGTTTATTCTACCATTATCAACGTCTTGTTATCTTCGATAACTGACGATTGATAAGGTAAAATAAACAAAATCAGCACTTTTCTCTCTTAGCAATCGTGTATTTTCGAAGAACTTTTAAGTCGGCGAAGCCAAAATGGACGTTGATAATGGGAAAAATAGAGAACAGTTTTCTTAACTTGACGGACATGGTGTCTGCACAAACGACACATAAAAATTACTCCATTTCCTTCATAATTTTCAAACGTATCATTTCACGATTGGCAGGTTCTACTTCTTCGGAAGTGGGATAAAGAACTTCTCCTTTATATCCTTTCCAAGTGTGTTTAACCCAACGCTTAGAATAAACAATCATTCTACGCATATCATTTACAACAAGCAGAATAACAGGGAAAATAAGTAGAATCAAGAACGTACCAAAACCAACTCCATAAGCCACCGAAACAGCCATCGGAATCAAGAATTGAGCTTGAAAACTTGTTTCCATGATAAGTGGTGCAAGTCCTGCAACAGTCGTGATAGTTGTAAGTAAAATTGCTCTAAAACGAGAAATTCCTGCATTATAAATGGCATCAGGCATTGTCATTCCTTCTTGTAAATTGGAATTGAACTTACTGACCAAAACTACGGCATCATTGATAATTACACCTGAAAGTGCCAAAATTCCCCATAAACTCAAAAGAGAAACAGGCTTATCAGCAAAGAAATGACCAAAGACAGCACAAAACAGTCCCAAAGGAATCAAACACATTACTAAAAGCGACTGACTCAGCGAACGAAAAGTAAGTGTAATCAAAAGAATAATTACAAAAAGCATAATTGGAAGTGCAAACTTCAACGATTCTTGCGACTGACTACTGCGTTGCTGTTGTCCACCAAATTCAAAAGAAAGACTTGGATATTTACTTTTCATATCTACAAATGTAGAATCTGTTAGTTTTTGGATAATACTAACAGGTGAACCATTTGGATCAGCTAATTCTGCTTCTACAGCAATTTCTCTTGAGCCATTGAAGTGTTTGATATCTACAATCCCTCTATCAATGGTATAAGAAGCAACTTCTGACAAAGGAATTTCTTTTCCATCAGCCATTTTGATACGCATAGTTTCAAGTTGTCCTAAAGTTTCTCTACTAGCTTCTGGATAACGCACCCACACACGTACCTCATCTGTTCCTTTTTGAAGTCGTTGTATTTCTTCTCCAAAAAAACCTTGTCTGATTTGGTTAGTAATATCTGCGTGTGTAAGTCCTAAGAAATAGGCTTTAGGTTTGAGTTCTAATTGAAGCTCTCTTCGTCCTACTCGCTGATTATCTGTGACTTCTTTAAGCTCTGAAAAATTTTCAAGCTCTCTTTTAAGTTCTTCGGTAGCTTGGTCTAAGGCTTCATTATTTTTGGATAATAAACGAACTGAAATAGGTTTTCCAAAACGGTTTCTCCCTGCAACAGTAAAGGTTTCGGCTTCTGGAATCTTACCTATTTTTTCTTTTACTCGGTTTGAAATTTCATTACTGGTAATTTCTCTATCATCCATATCCAAAAGCGAAATAGAAACATGTCCTGCATGCGAACCACTTTCACTTCCATCTGAAGTTCTTCCTAAGTTTCTAAAGGTGTAATTGATAAAATTTTTCTCGTCCTTATATTCTTTTTTGAGTTCGTCGTTTACTTCCCAAGTAGCCTTTTCGAAGCGTTCTAAATAAGAAATAACTTTTTCTTTTGGCGTTCCTGCTTTAAAGGCAATACTGGCATCAAAACTATCAAAAGGAATATTTGGAAAGAAAACTACTTTTATAAATTGCCCGTTTATCAGTCCTAGAACAAGCATCACAAAAACAACAGGAACAAAAACATACACATAACGAAAGCGTAAAACGTGGGCAAGTGCAGTTCCATAAACTTTATGACGTAAAAAATCAATGCCTTTATTTAGTGTTCCTCTAAATTTTCCTTCACTTTTTGTATCTCCCATATCTTTATGAGTAAGGTGAGAAGGCAAAACAAAAAAGGCTTCAATCAGCGAAACGCCCAAACAAAGGACTACAATAAGTCCCATTTCTTGAAGAAAATCAAATCCTTCAATACCAATAGCAATAGGCAAAAAGGCTACAATTGTTGTAAGGACAGACGTAAAAACAGAAGGCATTACCTCAAAAGTACCATCAACAGTTGCTCGCATAGGCGACTTGCCCATCTCAAAGTGCGTAAAAATATTTTCTCCAATCACAATACCATCATCTACCAAAATACCGACAACGAGTATCATTCCGAAAAGGGAAATCATATTAATCGTAATTCCCATTAAGGCAGCAATAACAAACATTCCTGCAAATGAAATTGGAATACCCATAGCTACCCAAAAGGAAAGACGAAGACTAAGAAAAAGTCCTAGACAAATCAGAACCAAAACAAGTCCCATGATTCCATTATCGATTAGCATTTGAAGACGTTGCGAAAGCAAATCAAAGAAATCAAACGAAACGACTAATTCAACATCAGAATGTTTTTTATTAAATTCTGTGACATAATTATTCGCATAAATTGAGATTTCTTCTAAATCTTCTTCTTTAAGTTTTGTAATTTCTAGTGAAACAGCTCTTTCTCCATTGATGTGTAAGGCATTCGGAACATCTGCAAACTGTTGTTTGATAGTAGCAATATCTCTCAAACGAAGATTACTTCCATCTGTATTAGCACGAAGAACAATATTTCCAATTTTTTCAGCCATTTTTTCTTTGGCTCTTGAACGGATTAGAATTTCTTCTTCTTTAGATTTGATTGCACCTGCCGAAATATCACGGTTATTTGATCTAACTGCTGCTGCAATTTGCTCAAAACGTAAATTATAACGTAAAAGTGTAGCCTCTGGAACTTCAATAGAAATTTCTATATCAGGATAACCACTAATATTAAGCTGAGAAATAACTCCTGATGCCAACATTTCATCTTCAATTTGTTCAGCATATTTTTTTAAGAGAAACAAATCTAAATCTTTTCCTTCTCTTGCTCTCAAACCCAAGTACATGGTTCTGCTTCGTGGCTTTACTTTGAAAACCAAAGGTCGTTCTGCGCTAGTTGGAAAAGAGTTGATTCTATCTACAGCATTTTTTACTTCAGCAAGTGCTTCATCAGCATCGACACCACGCTCCAACTGAACGACAATATTTGCATTGTTTTCAGAGGAAGTAGAAGTAATTTCTTTAATTCCTTCAATTCCTTTTAAGGATTCCTCAATTTTGATGGTTACGCCTTCTTCCATTTCTTCGGGTGATGCTCCTGGCATAACTACACCTACTGTAATTGTAGTAGGGTCGGTTTCAGGAAAAAAGGAACGTTTCATGACCCAACCATACGAAACTGCACCAAATATTACCATGGTAAAAATGATGGCATTTGCCCAAATTGGATATTTTACAAAATATTCTACAAGTTTTTTCATAGTATTTATCATTAAAACCCTAAGGGGCTTCAAAGACCTTTAGGATTTATGTTTTTATTTAACAGATAATTTTGCGTCAGTGCTTCCTGTATTTTCCTTCAAAATTTTGACAATCATTTCATCATAAGCATTTATTAAAGGCTCAGTTACTACTTTTTCACCTTCATTTATGCCTGAAATAATCAATGTTTCTTTATTGGATTTCTTTACTTGAACAGTTTGAAGATGCAAAACAGAATCATTTTTGACTGTATAAATTTCATTATCATTAAAAACAGCTCTTCTTGGTACTTCAATAGCATTTTGGATTGTTCCTCCTTGCATAGTTGCACGCAAATACATTCCTGCATAAATCGGATTTTTTCCATTCTGAATTTTTACATACACATCTAAAGATTGGGTGGCTGGATTGACAATATCGCCTATACGTGCAATTGTTCCTATCCATTGTTGGCTATCATCTTCTGTGGCTACTCCTACTTTCGTTCCTGTTTTGAGCCAATGTACATCTCTAGTATCTACAGGAACTTTGAGTTCTAATTGACTATTCTGAGCCAAACGCAATACTTTACCGTTTGGAGGAGCTACCGAACCGTTTTGTAAATAGACCTCACTAATTGAACCTGAAAAAGGAGCAGTTACAACATATTTATCTAAGGTAGCTTCTTGCGCTTTTATATTGTAATAACTTGTCAGTATTCCTTTTGTAGCAAGGAATGTTTTTTCTTTTTCTGATTCATAAGAAGGAAGTTTTGGTAATGATTTATCTACTTCCAAACTAGCAAAATAACTACTCCAAGCTTGATAACGATTTGGGTAGTCAATTTTCATGTCTGGCAAAATCATTGCAACTTCTCGCATAAAATTACTTTTTTGTGATTGAAGTCCTAATTCAAATGTTTCTTTACCAAGTGTAAACAAAACTTGTCCTTTTCTGACAGATTGCCCTACTTGTAAATGAACACTTTCACGAATTTTGCCTGAAACTTCAGCTACAATATCAACAGGTTGCTCCGATTCTACTCTACCGAATGTAACTATTTCGGCTTCTATAGTAGAAGGATTTGCATTTTGGATTTTGACAGCTATGGCTTGTGGTTTGGCTGCTCTTTTGGGTGGTTCTTGTTGCATACTACCAAGCCATACATAAAGACCATAGCCTCCACCTAAAAAAATAATTGCAGCAGCAAGAGAGAGTAAAACTTTGTTTTTCATAACATTTTATGAGAACTCTAAGGAAATAGAGTTTTGTATAAAACCTTCAACTACAAATAGCAGAAAGTAAAAAATAAATTATTGATTAAAAATTTGGCAAAATAAGGAAATAAAAAAAAACAAGAATTGCCTTATAACTAGTTTATAATCAGGTGTTAGACAGACTATAGAAATAAAACCACCTTTCTTTTAAGAAAATAAGTAGTCTAAGTGTTTGCAAAGTTACGAGCTATGTGCGTATATTTGCAGATAATTAACACTCTTTATTGTAAAGGTTGTTAAGAAGTGAAAAGTAGAGCAAAAAGGACTATTAGCTCAGTTGGTTTAGAGCACTACCTCGACAAGGTAGGGGTCATTGGTTCGAATCCAATATGGTCCACAAGATAATAAAAAAGCCTAATCAAGTCAATGATTAGGCTTTTTTTATTTTGGTAGTGTCTAGTCCTAGAACAGCATTACAAGTTTTTTCTCAAAATCCTATTTTTCTACAATCCATTATTCAAACGCTGTTTTTGAAATTCTTTAATTCCTTTTTTCAAAAATGCTTGAAACTCTTGTGTGCTTACCCTTCCAACAGGTTTTACTAAAGGCTGATGTGTATAAGGATTGATGATAAAATAATTAGGTTGAGCATTTTGTCCAAAACGACGAATCTGAAAATCTGAATTTCGTTTTCCTACTGTGGTTACTTCTTTTCCATTTCTATCAGAGGTATATTTTTCTTCTTCTGTTAGTTCTTGACGTTCATCTACATAAAGGGCAACAACTGTAAGTTCATTTTTAAGCAATGGCAAAATCTCTGGTTGATTCCAAACAGAGGCTTCCATTTCCCTACAATTTACACAGCCGTGTCCTGTAAAGTCAATAAAAAGAGGTTGGTTTGCTTGTTTAGCTGCTTCAATTGCTTCAAAATATTCAAAATGTCCTTCTAAGCCGTGAGGCAAATGTAAAATATCCGAATATTTAGCTTTACTATTTACTGCTGCATTTTCTTCTCCTCTAATAAGTGCAACTAAATCAAATTCGTTAGTGCTTTGTGGTGGCAAATATCCTGAAAGTGGACTAAGTGGCGCACCAAAAAGCCCTGGCATTAAATATAAAAAGAAAGCAAAAGAAGCAATCGCCATCAAAAGTCTTCCGACTCCTAATTTTTCAATAACACTATCATGTGGTAAACGAATTTTTCCTAAAAGATAAAGACCCAAAAAGAAAGCTGTCGACATCCAAATTACAATATAAATCGGACGGTCAAGAATTCCCCAGTGGTAAACTTGGTCAGCTACACTCAAAAACTTAAACGCTAAAGCTAACTCTATAAAACCTAAAACTACTTTAACAGTATTTAACCAACCTCCAGATTTAGGAAGACTAGAGAGCAAAGAAGGAAAAATAGCGAAAAGCGTAAAAGGAAGCGCAAAAGCTAAAGAAAATGCAAACATTCCCAAGACAGGTTTGATAACTTCTCCTTGTGCAGACATTACCAAAATACTTCCTGCAATAGGTCCTGTACAGGAAAAAGAAACTACTACCAGTGTAAGAGCCATAAAAAATATTCCTACATAACCTCCTTTATCAGCTTGTTTGTCAATGTTATTTACCATTTTTGAAGGTAAAACAATGTCAAATGCTCCAAAAAATGAAATTGCAAAAATTATAAAAACAAGAAAAAACAAAACATTTGGAATCCAGTGTGTAGCCAAAATACTTGCTGCATCATCTCCTAAAAAACGAGATACAATAAAACCAATTAGTGTATAAAGTCCAATAATAGAAAAACCATAAAACATCGCACGAGCAATTCCTTCAAAACGATTTTTACTTCGTGTCGTAAAAAAAGAAACTGTCATTGGAATCATAGGAAAAACACAAGGTGTAAGAAGAGCCACCAAACCACTCAAAAAAGCAGCTATCATAAATCCCCACAAACTCTCACTCTCTCCACTCAAATCTGTCGTAACTTCTGGCAATTCTTTAAAAGGGTCACCTGCTGGAATGTAGTTTTTTGTTTTGTCTAATGTTACAGTTTCTGTCTGTGTAGTTTCTGTTTTGGTAAGATTTTCAAGGAGTGAACTATCATTGCTTGTTATTTCGACTACATTTGAAATTTCAGTATTTGTATCATCGTTTTTATTTTCATCAACCTTGTCATTTTGTGCAGTAGTTGGTGTTTGATTATCGTTTTTATCCTCTTTTTTTTCTTCTACTTTTTCTGTTTGTGTTGCTTGAGCTTTTATATTGAATTCAAATTCAGGTTCTTGCATGATACATTTTCCTGATACTTCTGAACATTCTTGATAAGTTAAGGTAGCTTTGATAGTCGTAGTAGACTTCAAAATCTTTACAACTTGATAAAACTTACCTTTTTTGACAAAATATGTATATTCTCCTCCCCAAAGGTCATCGTATTTTTTCTTAGGACTTACAGCTTTCAAACCTCCAATTACTTCAAAAGCATCACTTTTTTCAAAAGCTACTTCAGTTACTATTGGACCTAAATTTTTATCAAAGTCAGAAGAATAGACATACCAGTCTTTTTCAATATCTACTTCAAAATAAAGTTTTATTGTTTCGCCTACCTTGACATTTGATAAATCACTAGGCTGAGTATAAGTTTTCCACTGCGAATGCTGTTCTATCTGAGCAGAAACATTTGAGCAAGAAGAGAAAAGAAAAATACTAACTACAAAGAGTAGAGTTAGAAACGAAGAGGGGAAAATTTTTTTCATAATTTATGCAGAAACAAATGAATACATTAACATACGTTTATTTGAAAGCTCAATTTACGAACATAACGAGCAATCATCACTTTAAAGTTATGAATTTAATTTAATTTAGTTTTTTTATCCTTCTTTTATTGAATCTTAACGTGTGAATGATTCAGAGTATTTCTTAAATTTTATTCATTTCTATATCTGTTTTTTCTTTTATCACTTAATTTTTTAGGAAAAATAAGAATCAATTTTTCAGGGATAATTTTTACATTTTCCATAAAACTAGGAGGCTGAAAAGTAGGTTCTATTGTCGAATCATTCATATTTCTATTCTTGTAATCTGCTAAAATAGACAAGCTATCAGGAATAGTAAGCATTTCATTGGTTCTTCTGACATCATATTCAACAACAGCTAATTGACGAGCAAGATATGCTGAAGAATCTTGTGGGAAGTTAAGAGGTTTTACAGGAACTGTAATTGTTTTTTTGAAATACAAATCAACATCAAATTTTACTTGTACACCTTGTGGATAAAAACTTACTTTTCTAGGAGGTTCATAAGAAATATCAATCATTTCATCATAATTTTCATCAAGTGTATTTTCATTTAAAAAAATCTCAAAACTATCTGGTTCGGCACGCACAAAAGATGCTGCACCACTAATTGTTAGAGAATCTGGGTCAAGAAAAATATGAGAAGCAATACGATGATTTTTAGCTAAAGGAATTTTTGAACTATCGATAAAAAGTAAAACTTGCTTACTTATTGTACTATCATAGTTGAGATGAATCGAATCTTCTGCAATAAAATCCACTCGTACATCACTAAGTTGTTGTACAATATCAGGCATTAAAGATTTGGCAGTAAAATATTTTACTTGTGTTGGGTCTTCTATTTCTATTTGAAGAGGAGTTATTCCAAAACCAAGTGTTTTTTGAAGCAATCGCCAACCACTTCCACTTACTTGAACAGAGATAAATTTGGGAGGCTCTTCTAAAGCAACTACATCTTGACGCTCGTAATTAATTACTAAAGGAAAATTTATTGTAGAATGATAATTATCTTTATTGAGAGCTTGAAAACTCCATATAAAACAGGAAATAATAATACACAGAAAAAGACGAGACCAATTCCAAGTACGTATAAGTGGAATAGATTTATAAATAGCTTTAAAAATGTCTTTCAGAGTACGACGAATTCCCAAGATTTAATGTATTAAGAAGAATAGATGAACAAAGTATATTTCAAATTCCTAAAAATTTGTATGATTTATAAGTGTAAAGAGGAACGATTCAAAAAAACGTATTGTTTTAGTCAAAAATATAGGAAAACTAGCAAATCAAAGGCATAAAACAAAATTTGTTTTCTCAAATTATACCTAAGCAAACAAAAATATAAAATGGAATCTCAAATAAAACAAATAAGCTATTATAAATATCCTCGTACATTTCATTTGCCTTATTCTCCAAAACGTGGTTCAGACGACAAAGTTTTGATTGATGACTCTGATTTTGAAGGAAAGTACATTGTTGTACTAGAAAAAATGGATGGAGAAAACACAACTATCTACACCAATCATTTGCATGCTCGTTCGATAGATAGTGTGAAAGATGAATCTCATCGTTGGTTAGAACGATTTCAAAATTTTATTATCCCTCAATTAAATCAGTTTCATAATTGGCGAATTTGTGGTGAAAATATGTTTTACAAACATACTGTTTCTTATCAAGATTTGGAAAGTGTTTTTTTAGGATATTCTATTTGGATAGAAAATCAAGAAAATCAAAATCAGGAATCAAATTATTCTTTATCTTGGCACGCAACAAAAGCCATTTTAGAAAAGTTTGAAGAATATAGAAATCAGAAAAACAGGCAAGTAGAGGGATTTGTAATTAGATTAGAAAGTTCTTTTTTATATCAAGACTTTTCTAAGTCAGTTGCAAAGTATGTCTGTGATGATTTTGAAATAACGACAAACAAACATTGGCGTTATGAAGCCAAGACACTCAATCAATTAAGAAATAATCAGAATATTTGGACAAAAATAGTATGAGAAATTTGAGGATTAGTTCTAAAATTTTTAGTTAGGTTTTATGTAATTAGTCAAAGAAAATTAAAAATTACTAGAACTGATTAGCAAGTGATTTGTATGATAAAATGCAAAATAAATACAATAAAAATACTTTCTGTTGTTTTAAATTTTAAAAAAAAGTATTAATGTATTATCCTGTAATTATCATAGTAATCATCATAGTAATCATAAAAATCACTCGCTAATTATGCCCAATTATTTACTTATCAAAAAAGATTAAATCTAAAATCATAACTTCTTAATTGAGTTTGAATTAATTACCTTTGTAAGCATCAAAATGTATTTTATACTCACTCTTATTTTAGAAAAAGCTCCCAATAACAACCCATAATTATAAAGAAGATTTTTGTTTATATCTATACAATAAAAAAAAGCATATGAGTAATAAAGAAGAAAAGTTAGATATTTTTAAATTTTTGCCTACTGCCTTTTTAGGAATATGTATTATTCTATCCGTTTTAATAAATCTAATATCAGATTATACACTTGATTATAAAGAATATATAGGTTTCGGAATAGCTATAGTTGGAATTAGTTTATTTTTTATACGTGTTGTTCCAAACAAAATATATGCTATTTATACTTTTTTAATGATAATTTTGGGTGTTTTTAATGTTGTCAGTTTTAGTATTTATCATTTGGTCTTTACTCTAAATTCAATTTCTTTTCAAATTATTCCATGTATAGCTTTATGTATTTACTTTTATGCTTTTAGAAAAGATATAAAAAAAAATTGGGAAAATATAGTTAGAGAAATCGAGTCATCAAAAATAGAACAGCAGTCGAAGCAAAAGATAAACTTTAAACGTAAATTTGAAAAGCTATCTGATAAAGAAATAGAAAGAAGAATTAATCAGGGACTTACTCTAGAAGCTATAACTGCTTTAGAGGAGATTCAATTAGAGCGTAAAGAAAGTAATAAAAAAAATACATTGTAAATTTTATTCATGTTAAAAAACTCTCTTAAAAATTAAATTCAAAATCATAACTTCTTAATTGAGTTTGAATTAATTACCTTTGTAAGCATCAAAATGTATTTTATACTCATTCTTATCTAAGAAGAAATTCCTACAAAACTACATGCAATTAATAGACGGAAAAAATACTGCCGAATTACTCAAAAAAGAATTAGCTATTGAAGTAGCACAGCGCAAAGAAAAAGGATTCAAAACTCCACATCTTGCAGCTATTTTGGTAGGCGAAGATGGAGCAAGTCAGACTTATGTAAATAGTAAAGTCAAATCGTGTGAACAAATTGGTTTTGCTTCTACTCTCAAACATCTTCCTGCTACTATTACAGAAGAAGAGTTATTAAAAATTGTAGAAGAGTTTAATCAAAATGAAGATATTGATGGATTTATTGTTCAACTTCCTCTACCCAATCATATTGATGCTGATAAAATAACGTTAGCAATTTTGCCAGAAAAAGATGTTGATGGTTTTCATCCTTCTAATATTGGTAAAATGGTTTTGGGTTTACCGTGTTATTTACCTGCAACACCTTTCGGAATTGTAAAACTTTTGGAACAATATAATATTGAAACTTCAGGAAAACATGCTGTTGTAATTGGAAGAAGTAATATTGTAGGTTCGCCTATGAGCATTTTATTAGCAAGAAATGAAAAAGTAGGAAACTGTACCGTTACACTTACACATAGCAGAACCAAGAATTTAAAAGAAATTTCACTACAAGCAGATATTATCATTGCAGCCATTGGAAAACCTGAATTTGTAACAGAAGATATGGTAAAAAAAGGAGCAATTGTCATTGATGTAGGAACAACACGAGTTCCAGATGCAAGCAAAAAATCAGGTTTTTCACTCAAGGGAGATGTAAAATTTGATGAAGTAGCTGAAAAATGTTCATTTATTACGCCTGTGCCAGGTGGAGTAGGTCCTATGACAGTAACAGCTCTTTTATTTAATACATTGGAAGCTGCAAAAAGAAAGTCAGAATTTAGAAGTTAGATTTTAGAAGTAAATAAAATTTCTTATCACTACTTTATTCTGAATTTCAATTCTAATTTCTAAAATCTTAATTCTAAATTTATATTATGGAATATCAAAAACCTGACCCTAACAAAAAACCTATTCATAAGGTAGAAAATATACAAAACCCTGCTTTTGCTTTCGAAAAAATCAATTATATTATGATGATTGCTGGAGTAGTTATTATTACACTAGGCTTTACCATTATGGCAATGGAAGATGCAAAACATGGCTTCGGATTTT
Source organism: Bernardetia sp. MNP-M8 (assembly GCF_037126285.1). Lineage (NCBI taxonomy): Bacteria > Pseudomonadati > Bacteroidota > Cytophagia > Cytophagales > Bernardetiaceae > Bernardetia > Bernardetia sp. MNP-M8. The sequence continues at coordinate 2,036,762 of NZ_CP147012.1, read as the reverse complement.
TAGGACTTACACTAGGACCTATTGTCACTTTTGCTGGTTTTATGTTCGAAATCTTTGCGATTCTTTATAAAAAGAAAAAATGATTTTTGAAACACAGAGTTCACAGAGAAAATAGAGAAATGAAACCTGATAAAGCAGCAAAGCTAAATATCTTTTTCAAATACTTTTTACATAAATACTTTGTAATTTTATTTTTAGGTCTATTTCTCTGTTTTTCTTGTCAGAATTCTGATAAAAATAAACCAATAAGGTTACTTTTTGGTGGAGATATTTTATTGGATAGAGGAGTGCAAATAGAAATAGAAAAAAAAGGAATTGTTTCGCTCTTCGATAGTGTGCAATCTGTTTTTTCTGAATATGATTTTATTTCGGCAAATTTGGAATGTCCACTGACAGATGAAATTTCGCCTATTCCTAAGCGTTTTAGTTTTCGTGCGCCTACTACTTATGCAGATTCTCTCAAAAAAGCAGGTTTTACACATTTGTTTTTAGCAAACAATCACACCAACGACCATCATAGAAAAGGACTTTCAAACACGTTTAATTCTCTCAAAAAAGCTGGAATTATAGGAATTGGATATGGAGAAACACATTCTGAAAGTTGTGAGCCTGTTTTTATAGAAAGAAATAATCAAAAAGTTGCAATTTTTTCAATTGTCAGAGTTCCTTTAGAAAATTGGTTTCGAATGGAAGATAAGCCTTCTATTTGCCAGTTATCAACACAAGAATTAGTACAAAAAATAAAAGAATTACGAGCAAAAGAACTTCAAACAATTATTATTATTTCGCTGCATTGGGGAACAGAATATAAATTTTCGCTAAAAGCAGAGCAACGGAAAGAAGCTCATTTGCTCACTCTAGCAGGTGCAGATGCTATCATTGGGCATCACCCACACGTGACACAAAGCATAGAGTTTGTAAACCAAAAACCTGTTTTTTATAGCTTAGGCAATTTTGTTTTTGACCAAGAAGGAGAATTTAGAGATAGGTGTATTTTAGTTGGTTTTGAAATTCAAAGTAAAAAAATAAATACTATTTCCCTTTATCCTCTGCAAATCAAAAATTCTGTTCCTCAATTTTTTTCAAATTTGGATAAAGATTCGGCAGAAAAATCTATCTTTGAAAATCAATTAAAAAAAATATCTAAAACTGTTCGTTTCGAACGATACGAAAATGACTTGCTGCCTATTTCTGGATTTTTGATATATAAAAAGTAATATTCTTTTGCTAACACTCTAATAATCAAACTATATTATTTCAATTATTTCTCTCAAAAAAGTCTTCTTATGAAATTTATATTCATTTTATTATTTAGTTTTTCTCTTTCAACTTGCTTTGCTCAACCTCAAAGTATTGATGAAAAAACAAATAGTTCATCAAAAGATATAGATTATAAAGCAATAGCAGAAGTACCAAAAGAAGATTTGAAACAAATAATTGATGGAGTTTTATATCGTGAACTTGCTCTCAAGAGTTTTAATGAAAGTGACTATCAAAAAGCACTTACTTATTTAGATGTATCATATAATTTATTAAAAAAATACAAACCTAATCGTTTTTTGAGTAAAGTTCATTTTCTCTATGCTCGTATATATTCAAATCAAGGAAATAGCAAAAAAGCCATTTCAGAATTGAAGAAAAGCCTAAAATACAACAATATGCTCTTTGAAGTTCAGACAACCCTCTCTTATGAATATTTACAAATATCAAAAAATAAAAAAGCCCTCAAAGCAGCACGAAAAGCCCTTGAAATAAATCCTAAATCAGCTTATGCATACAATAATGCAGGTCTTGCTTTGATTAGACTCAAAAAACATGAGGAAGGAAAAAAAATGATTATGTCTTCTTTATATTTAAAAGAAAATAATCCTTATACCTACAAAAATTTATTTTATTACTATTTTGCTACTAATAACTTAGAAAAAGCTTGTGAATCTCTACAAAAAGCTAAAAGTTTAGGTTACAAAGAATTTGGAAATGAATCTGACCAAAATGAAGTAGAAGAATTAATTAAAAAACATTGTAAATAGAATCTTATAAAAAAGTAATTACCTAATGAAGATTTATTATCCCTTTTTTCTTATTATAACATTGAGTTGTTTAGTTTTTACTGCTCAATCTAGTTTTGCACAAACAAACACTTCTAGTTTTGTTCCTTATCAAACAGATTATTATCACCTTTTGAAACGCTATGAAATAAAACGAGGTAAATTTTTTCAGCCTTTTCATAGCTCAACACTTCCAATTTCTCGCTATAACATTGCACTTTTTGCTGACTCCTTGGCAAATGATAGTACAAAAATTTTATCCTTATCTGATAAATTCAATATCAATTATTTATTGACTGATAATTATGAGTTTACTAAAAAAGATAGTGTAAAACAGAAAGGAATTTTGAAATATTTCTATAAAAGAAAACCTGATTTTCTTTCTTTTCTGAATGATAATTATGATATGAAATTGGAAAAAGGGCAGTTTGATTTTGTCATTCGTGCCAATCCAATTTTACATTTAGGAGTTGGAAAGGATAATACAAGAGATGAAATGCTTACTTTAAACACTAGAGGTGCAGAAGTACATGGTGTGGTGGCTCGTCGTATTGGTTTTTATGCTTCTGTAACCGAAACACAGGCTATTTTTCCCCGTTATGTACAGAACTTAATTGATTCACTTAGTCCTGATCGTTCTTTAGAAAATTTTGTAGTTCCGAATGAAGCCTTTGCAAAACCATTTAAAGAAAATGGTGTAGATTTTTTGAGAGCAACAGGTTATATTACTTTTAATGTAGCAAAAGTAGTGGATGTACAGTTTGGACAGGATAAAAATTTTATTGGAAATGGCTATCGTTCGCTTGTTTTATCAGATTTTGCAGCACCTCATTTATTCTTGAAACTTCAAACTAAGTTTTGGAAAATCAATTATACCAATCTTTATACACAAATGGTGGCTGATGTGCAGCGTGCAAATTCATTATATCCTAAAAAATACGTTATTTATCATCATTTGAGTATAGATTTTTCTAAGAAATTTAATTTAGGTATTTTTGAAAGTGTAGCTTATGGACGAAAAGACCAAGGACAGAATGATACTTTTGATTTGACATATCTAAATCCTTTTATTTTTTATCGTGCCGTAGAGCAAGGAATTGGAAGTATAGATAATGCACTTGTTGGCGCAGATTTTAAATGGCTTGCTTTAAAAGATTTTCAACTTTATGGACAGTTTGTATTGGATGAGTTGAAGGTAGGAGAATTGATAGATAATAATGGATGGTGGGGAAATAAATACGGAATTCAGTTAGGTTTGAATTATATTGATGTAGCAAATATCAAGAATTTGGACTTGCAGATGGAAACAAATATTGTTCGTCCTTATACCTACACACACTCTTCTGATGAGCAGCTTTCTAATTTTGTAAATTATAGACAACCTCTTGCACATCCTTTAGGAGCTAATTTTATGGAGTTTTTGGGAATTTTGCGTTATCAACCTATTCCAAGACTTAATCTTACAGGTAAATTTATTTATGCCAAAACTGGAGAAGATTCGAATGGCAGTAACTGGGGAGGTAATCTTCTTATCTCAAATGAAGATGTAGATGATACCAATGAATATGGAAATACAATTGGACAAGGCGTAGAAACAAGCATTTTGTTTGGTCGTCTGACAGCAACTTATCAGCTTTATCACAATCTTTTTTTAGATGCTGATGTCATTCAGAGAAACAAAACATCTGCAATTGTAGCTAGAGATTTGAGTTCGACAGTTTTTTCAGTAGGGCTACGTTTGAATATTGGGCAGCGTTTGTATGAGTTTTAAAAAAGTAAAATGCTTGAAAAACAACATTTTATTACTAAATGAAGTTAATTAACTATGTGTTTTCTATCGAAAAAGAGAAAATATATTTTTAAATAGTAATTTTACAATATTCACCAGCCTATTATGAAAATGAATAATTTACTTTACCCCATAAAAAACTATTTGGTTAGTCGTAAGAATAGAAAAGTCCGTCCTTCGACTTCCAAGCATCAAACGTTGCCTTATGAAGAGGCAAAGAGTTTTGGCATTTTATTGCAAATAGAAAGTGCAGAAGATGCAAAACAAATCAGTCCAATAATAGAAAAACTTCAAAAAGACAATAAAAAAGTAGAAGTTATTTTATTTCAAACCAAAAAAGTAAAAGAAGAACTACAAGTTTCGTATCGCTTTTTTTTGGTTCATCCAGAGCAAATGGATTGGAGTGGAAATATGGATGTAGTGGCAGTACAAAAATTTATCTCAGCAGAATTTGATTATCTTTTCTGTATCAGTAATCATAATGTAGCTCTTTTTGAAAGAATACTTTTGCTTAGTCAAGCCAAATGTAGAGTAGGAGCGCATATTGTTGGAAAAGAATTTTTATATGAATGGATGGTTTTTAGAGAAGAGCAAAATACGCTTTCTAGTTTAGCCAAAAATATGTTTGATTCGGTTAGTAAAATTCAAAATACAAATGCTGTTTTGGCATAAAAACAAAAAACCTATTTGATAATTTTCTATCAAATAGGTTTTTTTATATAATCTTGAATAAATTGCTATTGTTGTATTCTCACCAACAACCTAATTACCTTTATTCAAATGCAGGAATTCCAGTAATTTCTCTTCCTAAGATAAGCAAATGAATATCGTGTGTTCCTTCATAAGTCAAGACAGATTCAAGGTTTGCCATGTGGCGCATAATTGGATATTCTCCTGTAATTCCCATTCCACCCAAAATCTGACGAGCTTCTCTAGCAATATTGATAGCAATTTCTACATTATTACGTTTTGCCATCGAAATTTGTGCAGTTGTAGCTTTTCCTTCATTCATTAAAGTTCCTAATCTCCAACTCAAAAGCTGTGCTTTAGTGATTTCGGTAAGCATTTCAGCTAATTTTTTCTGAATCAATTGGAAAGAAGCGATAGGTTTGCCAAATTGAATACGCTCTCCAGCATAACGACGAGCTGTATCATAACAATCCATTGCAGCACCCAAAGCACCCCAAGAAATGCCATAACGAGCCGAATCCAGACACATCATTGGTGCGCCCAAACCATCTTTATTTGGTAATAAATTTTCTTTAGGAATTTTTACATTATCAAAAACAAGTTCGCCTGTAACACTTGCACGAAGAGACCATTTGTCTTTAATAACTGGAGCAGAAAAACCTTCCATTCCTTTTTCCACAATTACACCTTTGATACGTCCTTCTTCATTTTTTGCCCAAACAACAGCAATATCAGCCTCAGGAGAATTTGTAATCCACATTTTTGAGCCATTCAAAAGATAATGGTCTCCCATGTCTTTTATGTTTGTAAGCATTCCAGAAGGATTAGAACCGTGATTTGGTTCTGTAAGTCCAAAACAGCCTAGCCATTCGCCAGTAGCTAATTTTGGTAAATATTTTTTGCGTTGTTCTTCATTTCCAAATTTATAAATTGGATACATAACAAGTGAAGATTGTACAGATGCCATCGAACGCATTCCTGAATCGCCACGTTCTACTTCTTGCATAATCAAACCATACGAAATATAATCCATTCCACCTCCTCCATACTCAGTAGGAATAGAAGGTCCAAAACAACCCATTTCACCAAATTTAGGTACTAACCAGTTTGGGAAAATATGCTTGTCTGCACATTCTTCAATGATAGGAGAAATATCTTTTTTGATAAATTCACGAACTGAATCACGAATCAATTTTTGTTCTTCAGTAAGAAGTGAATCTAAAGCATAAAAATCTGGAGAAACGAATTGGTCGTTTACATTTTTTGGAGTAATGCTAGATTTTTCAGACGGTGTGTATTGTCCGTTTTTTTGTGTTTTATTGTGTTCGATAGTTGTGTTCATTCTTATTTTTATATTTTTGAATTGATTTCTTTTTCTTATAAGGATACAGATTAAATTCTGTAGTATATTTTTGCACTCTTAAAGAATACATTAGATTTATTTTGCAAAAATACGTATTTCTTTATAAAAACTATGTTTTATATAGATAATGTTTTGTGAAACGAAAAGTTTTAATTGATTGAATTTCAGTTTGTTATAGTCAGCTTACAAGATTGTTTTATTCTCTATTGCTTACAACCTCTCCCAAAATGCCCAATAGTTCTATCAGTTCTGGAATTTTTTCACCTTGCGCTGCGTGTTCGAAAGACTGCATTAAATTATGAATCATTCTACGAAGAATAGCTAAATTGTCACAAGGAGAGTAAAAAACATCACTTTTAGGAAGTTTGAGTTGTTTGAGATAATTATCAATATCTTGTTTCGAAAAAATAACTCCTCTATTAAATACATTGATATAAAAATCTAGTTCATCACTTTTATAAATCAAGACAAACAAATTGGGAAGGTTTACACCAAAAATAGGAAGTTTGAGCTTTTGAGCAATCAACATATATACAGTTGCCAAACTAAGAGGGTTTCCTTTTTTTGATTCCAAAACTTGATTTATCATCGAATTATTAACTGAATGAAAATTATTTACATTGGCTTTAAAAGCTAGTTTTTCAAAAAAAACACTATTCAATCTTCTTACTTGGTCAATCGGATGTTCTACATTTTGGAAAGCCACCCATGTTTCAAAATAAAGTTGTTCTATCTTTAGTTGAAGTTCATCAAAACGCAAATCTGGATATTGATAGGTTGCCAAAATCCACAATCCTTTTAATAAATCGTCTTGCTCATTTTCGTACCATTTTTGCAGCTTTTCTTTCAAAATATCAAACTGCAATGTATGTAAAATATCTTCTATTCTACGTTGTAATGTTGGATTAAAACTGCTCGTCCAAGAGTCTTCTAAGAGAGGAATAATTGATTGTCCGATAGACAAGATTTTGTTTTCTACGTGTTCTAAAATTTGAGCATCGTCATCTTCTAAAAGAGAAATTAGAGCTTTTAATTCCTTTTCATCTAATTTTTTGTTTACTGAATCTTCATTTTGTTCTTTCATATATTTATGTCTGCTTCATTTTATTTTTTTTAATTTCACTAAGTGAATAACTTACCAAATTTTATTTTGTTATTGCTTTACTGATACACAAACAAACTTGGTTTCCAAAAAATGCAATGTCGGTATCTTACTGACGAATCCAACTTTCAGACAGTCAAATTATCCTAATCTTATGAATACTTGTTTTACAGATTTAAAGTTTTCTATTACTTTATTTATTTTTTTAGTAATCTTTAGTGTAGGAAAAGTAGCTGCTCAGGTTGAGCTTGTTGTTTCTTATCAAAATTCCTTTGAAAAAAAATTACCTGTTGTTAGTATTCCTAAAACATTAAAATCACTTTCAGAGCTAAAAGAGTTATCTACAAATCTAATTCAAAATCTACATAATGAAGGATATTGGAATGCAAAACTACTTCCCTTTGCTATTGATAGCCTTGATAAATCAAATTCTAAAAAGAGAATAGAACTTATTATTGATTTGGGCAAGCAATCTTTTTGGAAAGAACTAAAGACCAAGTCAATTCCTAATTTAATAAAAAGAAATGTTATTTCAGATTTTGAAAAGAAGGATTTTCTAAAAAAGCTTTCAAAAAATGATATTAATGTTCCTGTAAAAACTCAAGATATAAAAAAATTACAAGAAGCTATCCTTACTTATGCCGAAAATAATGGTTATCCAATGGCAAGAACAAATTTAGATAGTGCAGAGATTATCGAAACTGAAAAACGTCTTTATTTTTCTGCAAATCTGACTTATCAAAGTGGTTCATTTATTCAGTTTGATTCATTAATTATTGATGGAGATGCAAAAATAAAAAAAGATTTTTTGATGAACTATTTACACATTCAACAAGGCAAAGTCTATCAAGAAAATACGGTCAAAAATGCAGCTCGATTACTCAAAACAATGCCTTATCTAAAACTAAATGGCAAACCAAAGGTAGAATTTAGATACGATAGAGCTTATTTAAGACTTCCTTTAAAAAGAGTGAAAAGTAGTCAGTTTGATGGCGTAATTGGTTTTTTACCCAAAAGTCAGTCAGCAGCAAGTTCTTCAAGTTCAAAGGGTTCTAACTTACTTCTAACAGGACAAGTAAAACTAAACCTTATAAATCCGTTTGGAGCAGGAAAAACAATTGCTTTTGAATGGCAAAGAATTCGCCCAGAATCTCAAACTCTATATGCAAATTATCAGCATCCCAATTTCTTAAAGACTAATCTTGAGATTGGTGGAATATTTAATTTTATCAAAGAAGATTCTACTTTTAGTATTGTCGAAAGACGTGCAAACATAGCTTATCCGAGTGCAAAGTTTGGCAAAATAGGTTTTTTTACTTCTCTTCTCACAACTACACGTACAGGAATTATCAGAAATGCAGATACAGCCAACGTTCCGACAGCAGACAGTCGTTTTTGGCACTACGGAATTTCACATTCTTACAATACCTTAGATGATATTTATTTTCCACGAAAAGGCTTTCAAATTATTACCGAAATATCGACAGGAAATAAGACATTTACAGATTCACTTAGTAGAAGCAGAATATCAGATACACAAAATCCGAATGCAGAAAATGATTTTAAAAGCCCTCAATTAAAGTTTATAACAGAAATGAATCTATTTTTCAAAGTGAATAAACTATCTTCTCTGCGACTAAAAACACAGGTTCAGTTTATAGAAAGTAAAAATTTATTTTTGAATGAACTTTTAAGAGTGGGAGGATTACAAAATCTTCGTGGCTTCGATCCAAATAGTTTTTTTGTTTCTCGGTATGGACTTTTAGGAGCAGAATGGCGTTTTTATTTCGAAGAGCGTTCGTATTTGATGGCTTTTGCCGAACAGGCTGTTGTTCGTGCGCACACTCGTCGGAATGAGGTGTACTTAGATTTACCTACTTCGGCAGGTGCAGGAATTAGTTTTGCTACCAAAACAGGTATTTTCTATTTTATTTATGCGATGGGAAATTCAAAGACACAGGCTGTTTCAGTGATTAACTCAAAAATTCACTTTGGTTTGATTAGCCAGTTTTAAATAACAATTACGAATTACGAATTTAAACTGTTGTTTATCAATTAATTACAAATTAAAAAATGGCGATTTATTTATTTCTATTCCTAATTTAGGAGTAAACTAAATAAAAAAAACAGATAATCAATCGAATTGATTATCTGCTTTCTGTTGGACGGTAATAGTTTAGCAAAAGTACAAAAAACTTTGATTCTAATAAAGTAGAGTAACTATATACAAAAGTAGAAACGTCTTTCTTAATTTTTTTTAGCTTCAAAACATAAAATACTACTGTACTTTATTTTCCTCATTATAGATAACATGAGTTACTGTTTGCCCAACAGCTTTTAGGGTTTCTTTTCCAATCACATCCATATTATCATCGTGAGTATGCCAGTAAGCTCCAAAATAACCTTTTCCTTCTGTTGAATATTCTATAATATCAATCATCGGAATTTGTGCTAATTGATTGACATAAACGTGGTCATCTGTAATGGCAGGAGCTTCTTGAAAAGGAAAAAATCCACCGTACCCAATTCGGTGTGCCATATTCCAAACATTTTTTACCACAGATGGTGCTGTTTGCCTAGAATATCCTTCTTGAGCAAATTTTGCATTTTTTGCGCCAGCCATATCCAATAAAATTCCGTAATAGGCTGTATAATTTGCAGGCATTCTATTTTTGCCCCAATATTGAGAACCCAAACAGTATGAGTCTTGTGTATTGTTTCCATAATCTTCCAAATCAAAGAAAATCATATCAATCCCTACTTGTGGTTGTTCGGTAGAAATAGATAAAGTACGAGCAATCTCTAATAAAATACCTACTCCACTTCCTCCATCATTTGCTCCTAAAATAGGCTCATCTTTACGTTCGTCGTCTTGGTCTGCAAAAGGACGAGTGTCCCAGTGAGCTGCCAGCAAAACACGTTTTTTAACGCTTGGATTAAATGAAGCAATAATATTACGACCTGAGAGTATTTTACCATCAAAAGAAGTTGCTGTAAAGTTCTGAACCTGAACATTTATTTTATCAAATCCCTTGAGTTTATTTATAATATAATCTCCTGTTTTTTGGTGTGCTTCACTATTTGGAAAACGTGCGCCAAAAGCTACTTGTTCTTCTATGAAATGATAAGCAGAATCTTGATTGAAGGCAGGAACAGATAAAAGAGGTTTTTCTTGAACTGTATTTGTGTTTTTTATAGGCTTTTCAGTAGTAGAAGTTCCATTACAAGAAACAAAACTCAATATTCCTATTCCGATTAGTGATAGAAATAAAAAAGATGAGAGTATAGCACGTAAAAAATGAGAATAGTTAGGAGAAGACATAAAACTATATTTTTTGATAGAGTAAAAAGGCAAAACAAAAACTAAAGGTAGCCATTTTTGATAAATTTCTTTTAGAAAAGAACATAAAAAAAGCCATACAACAAAATTGTATGGCTTTACTAATTAGAGTGATCCCGCTGGGGTTCGAACCCAGGACCCCAACATTAAAAGTGTTGTGCTCTACCAGCTGAGCTACGGAATCAAAACAAATTATCAACTTAATTACTAAATCTTTACGTGCTCACGGAGCGATTCGAACGCTCACACACATAGTGCACCACCCCCTCAAGATGGCGTGTCTACCAATTCCACCACGTGAGCAAAAACTAATTTCACTTTAAAAGCAATCTAAAATAAAATCAGTTTTTACGATAAGTGATCCCGCTGGGGTTCGAACCCAGGACCCCAACATTAAAAGTGTTGTGCTCTACCAGCTGAGCTACGGAATCAGATTTGCAAATCTTTAATGAATTTGAAAACAAATAAATTTTTGTTTTGATAGTTGAACGAACAACAGATTGAAATTATAAATAGTTCAAAATATCTTCAAACTATTTTTAAACTGAATTATTTCAACTTATATTTGTTCCTAAATCATCTCAAAAACCATTTAAAATTCAATAAAAATTGAGAGGCGTTTCCCTCAAATGCGTTGCAAAGGTAATACAATAATTTTATGATGCAAAATAATAATACAAAAAAAAGTAAAAGTATTCAGTTTTTCTATAAAGGCATTTTTGTTTTTTGTCTTTTAGTAGGATTTATTAGTATTTCTTTTAGAAGTCAGGCTCAAAATGAAAAATTTCTCAAACAAGGTGATTCTTTATTTAATTCTGGAGCTTATGTAGAAGCTCTTCTGCTCTACGAACATTTATTAAATAAGGGCAAAGAATTTAGTCCTCAAATGCTTTTGAGGATGGCTTTTGTAGAAGAAAGTAAAAATAATTATCCTAAAGCTCTTTATTATCTCAATCTTCATTACAGAGTTAGTCCTGATAAGCAAGTTTTGAGAAAACTAGAAGAGCTTGCCCAAACTCATCAGTTAGAAGGGTATCAATATACAGATAAAACCTATTTTTTGTCACTTTATGATTCGTATCGTTGGTATATTATTTCATTTTTTGGAGTTATTATTTTTATTATGGCTATTTGGCTTATTAGTAGAGTACGACAAGAAAGAACGATTGTGCCTCCATTAGCTGTTGGTTTTTCTGTTGTTGTTATTCTGCTTTTACTTCATAATTTTGCTACACAGCGTACTTTAGGTATTATTCAGAATGATTATACTACTTTTGTTGAAAATCCATCGGCTGCTTCTCCTGTTTTGAAGGTGGTCAAGAAAGGAAATCGCTATCAAATTTTGGATAAAGAAGATTCTTGGTATAAAGTAACAATAGACAATCAGACTGGTTATGTACGTCTGCACAATACTTTAGTCGTTCAGTAAAACAATGAATTAAATATAATTAGACTTTAAAATTTATATCCACAACCAAGAAATAAATGACAACTATTATCTCTGGAACAAATAGAAAAGACTCTGTAACTTATCAAATGGCTCTTCTATATCAAAGAAAACTCAAAGAAAAAGGTGTTCATGCTACTATAATTGACTTGAAAGAACTTCCTCATGATTTTACTTTTTCGGCTCTTTATGAAAATACAGGAAAAAATGAAGGTTTCAATAGACTTATTTCTCCTCTAAAAGATTCTACAAAACTAATTGTTGTTACTCCAGAGTACAATGGTTCTTTCCCTGGTGTTATCAAATCATTTTTAGATGGATTAGAATTTCCTAATGGAGTAAAAGATAAGATGGTCGCTCTAGTTGGTCTTTCTTCGGGTTCGCAAGGTGCAGTTTTGGCAACAAGTCATTTAGCTGATATTTTTGGCTATTTGGGAGCAACTGTTTTGCCACTGCGTGCTAGAATGCCATTTATTGACAAACATTTCCAAAATGATGAAATTGTCAATGATAATGAGTATGCCAAATATAATGATTTGATAGATTTACAGATTGAAAAAATCATTGCTTTTTGATGTAGTATATGTATAACAGACTTCCCAGTCTGTTCGAAAAAAGTTCTATTTATTCAACAGACTGGGAAGTCTGTTATACATTAATCACTTATGCAAAAATTACCTTCAAAATTAGTATTTTCTCTTCTTAGTTGCTTTTTGATGCTTTTTATTTGTACAAACTTATCGTTTGGACAAATGGTAAAAGTGAAGAAAGAAAAAACTATTTCTCATTGGCAGCATCGTTTTACACTTGCTTTGGGAGCAGGAGAACAGCTTGGTGCTGGTTCTTTGGGTTATGCTGCTATGTATGGCTTTGGAGAGTCACAGCGTTTTCGTATTGGAGCAGGAGTTCGGGTCAATTTGGTTTTGGGACTTACAGATAGTGTTCCTTATTGTTCCGAAAAGTATAAAGATAGTTCAGGTAATTCATATAGAGATTCTCTTTTGGTAGAAAAACCATTTTTAGGAAGTGCTAATTTGGGTTTTTATATGAGTTATGACATAAATGATAGATGGGAAATTGGAGCAAGTACCGATTTGGTCGGTTTTGGTTTTGGAAGTAAAAAAAAAGCTTTTCTTATTAATTCTTTAACTAAAGATACACTTTCTACAGAGGCAGAAGTTCGTTCTTTAGTTCAACTTCCTAAAGTTAGAGGAACGCTTAATAATGAACTGTTTGTTGGTTACAAATTCAATCCTCGTTGGCGATTGCGTGTAGGAATACAATATCTTCTGACAGAATATTTGACACCTGAAAAATTCTTTAACGATAATGATGAATATAGAAATAATACGATTTTAGGTTTTATTGGAATTACTTTTACGCCTTTTAATAATGATGCTGTAAACTGTCCAAAATTCAAAAAAGAGAAAATTCATTATTTGAAAGAAGGGGAAATGTAATACTAAAAACTTTGTAGGAAAAATCTTCTATTTTTCTCTTCCTACAAAGTTTTTACTTTTCTTATAATATTTCTTTCGCTATTTTTTTAGCAATTTCAATATTTTCCTCACGATTAGGACTTACATAGATTTCAAGATTGATTGATTTTCCACCAGAAAGAATCATAAATGTATTATCAAAACCTGTTGGATTCCAGTAAGCAGCTTCTCCAATTCCTTCTACAACGACAGTTTTATCTCTCATGTTGGTAAGTGTATTTCGTGTTTTTTCAGCAGCCAAATTAGTTACTTTCTCTTGGTCGGCTGCATTCATATTTTGAAAAGTCTTATTTTTCATAGCCATTTCTTTTGATTTTCTGGCTTGTGCTTCAATTTGCTCGTCAGTAAGTTTGATAGGAATAAAACTCTGTGCGCTGCCTGCATAGTTATGAATAGAAATAGCGATACTATAATCAGGAGTCATTTTTTTCATATCCATTTCATGTTTTCCATCTGTTTTGACCATTTTTCCTACTTCTTTTACACTGTTTTTTGTAGCTTCATCTGCATTTGGTTTTTTCCAAGAATAAGAACAACGAGCAGGCATTGGATATTTACTGTCTTTATACTCAAAAAACTCTTTTTCAATTTCCTTATCAATAGTTACATATTTTTTGATAATTTCTTCTGTGAGAAGTTCACATGGTTTTGTTTGAAATTCGCTCGCCTTAGAAGAAACAGAGGCAGAATTTGAAGAAGTTATTTCTTCTGAAATGGAACTATTTGTTGCATTTTCTTGACTGTTTTCATTTGTTTTTTTGTTCTGACAGCTTGAAAATGAAATAACTAGAAAAATTAAAAACAGAATTACTTTTGCTGAGACTGATTTCATAATAAATTATTTTAGTTGAGTAATTTGATGTATTTCAAGAAGAAGTATTTACTTTCTACAAACAAAATTTATATCCTAAAAAGGCTCATTATTACAAAAAAAAGCAGACACCTTTAAAAGTATCTGCTTTTTTTATATTTCTAAAATGTCTTGATGTTATTTCCTTACATAAAATTGATACGAATAGGTAATCGTTTTTGATTCTCCTTTAGCTAGTTTCAATTCCCAAGTGACATCATTTACAGGATTGATAGCGTAATAATTGGGACGTTTTTTGGTTTCCCAATCTGAATCTGTTTTGAGCATTTCACCAATAATTGTACGACTTACTTTCAGATTTATTTCCTTGTCTTTATAATTCTTGACTTCAATGGTTGCTGTTGCTGTAACCAAATCATAGACAATTTTCTTTTTCTTAATATCAGTTTCTCTGTCTGTTTCTTGTTCGTTGTCTTTTACCATAATATCAGGTGCAACTGTCAGGCGCAACATTGTTTTTGAAGTTTTGGCTGTGTATTTTAGCATGTCTTGACTCAAAACTTGTGGCTCTGCTGTCGTACTTACAGTTCCTTCTTTTGTTTTTCTAGGTTGTGTAACCATTGCCGTTCCTGTTGTCCAAGGAAAACCAGTTGTATTTTTGAGTTCTAAAGAATGATAAACATCGTTTTTTTGTTCATTTTCTTGTTTATAAACTACATTATAACCATTGTTTTGAGGTAATTCTACTTCATAAATATGTTTATAATCTACTTCTTCATTGAATAGAGAATATAAAGCTCGTCCACCTTTTGGCAGCGAAACACCTTTTCTAGTATAGAAAAATAAATCTTCTTGAGACTGCGTTTCTATTTCGTCTGTGTTTCCTCCACCTCCAACAACATCCATATCCATCGATTCATAGTTCATAGATTGAGTAGTAATCATATTTGACATTGCTCCTTGTTGTCTCCTATATAAATTATTGCCAGAACCATTAAGCTGATTCAGAAATGATTCTAAGCTTTGATTAGAAACAAAAGGAGAAACCAATTTATCATACTTAAAATTTGGAACTCCAACCACTAAACTAAGTGTAGCATCTTTGATGTCTTCTGCATCGTTTACCAGTTCGGCACGTAAGACAATCTGTGCCTTTTTATCATCTTTTAAATGAACCAAATAAGACGGCAACCAACCAATGCCACGTTGTAAATATGCCATTTCTACATTTTCTTGTGAAGAAGCGTTATCAATTTCTACTTCAATAATTCGCTGTTTTTCAGTAGGAGAATAGTCTGTATTTGGTTTTTTTGTAAATGAAATTGATTTTATTTCATTCATAGAAATTGCCATAAAACCTACTTTTGGTTTTGTTGTTTCTAAGAAAATCATTCCACTTTGTAAGTTTACATCTTGAATTTTGCCGACAATTTCAGTTTGATTTTCAGTATTACCTTTTAAAGTCAATTCCACAGTTTGACCTACATTTCCATACAACATTTCAGGAAGGCTAGTTGATTTTTTACTCTCTGTACTTTCTTCGCTTTCATAGCTTTTTAGACTACTAATAGGTTTTCCATTGGTATAAAACCAAAACGTTCCGAAAAGAGCTTGAGGTAAAGATTTGATAATAAATTTTCCTTTCTGTTCTCCGTCTTTTTCAGCTTTCAGACTCATTGGGTTAAAGAAAAAGCCAGTTCCATTTTTAAAAACGGCTACTCGTTGTCCCTTATCATTATTTGTTTGAGAAAATCCTATCATAAAAGTAGAGGAAATAAAAAATAATAAAATACTAAAGATTATTGATTTGTGATACATAGACAATTATTGGGTTAAGATTAAAAAATAAAATACACTAGCCAGTACGGCGAGTTCTAAAAAATGATGCTTTTCTAGATTAAAATACATAAATAAAAAATAAAAGTTATGTTTTTTTAAATTTTTGTGAATGAGAACGTCTTGTATTTGCCTAAAGTAAACAAAATCTAATTTTATTTGTAGTTTTAGAATCCTTTTTACTTTCAAAATAGTCGTCTCATTTTGGATTATTATTTTATGTGTCTTTTCAGTATTCCTTATAAAAAACATGACAGCCGAAGATTTTACTCAGCACGACATTATTACCAATCTTATCAAACAACTCAAAAAAAAGGGTGTTCATCGCAAGATTTTCTCAGATGTTTTGGATGATGAAGGACATCAATATGTAGATTTGGTACAAGAAGGAGGTGGAGTTTTGGGAATTGCTTTGATTGGCTATGTACATGTTTTGGAACAAATGGGAATCCGTTTTTTGGGTTATGCAGGAACTTCTGTAGGAGCAATAAATACAATTTATATGGCTTCTCTTGGTGATAGAACCAAACTCAAAACTGACAAAATGATAGAACTAATTGCCAACAAAAATTTTATCGATTTTATTGATGGAGATGAAAATGCACGAGAATTTGCCATTGCAATTAGTGAAAATAATGGAGAGATTCATTGGAGTAAGTTAATATGGAGAGGCGTAAAAGCATTTAGTAAATTATGGGAAGATTGGGGACTAAACCCAGGGACGCATTTTTACTATTGGTTTACAGAAGCCCTAGGAAAAGAAGGAATTTATACCTCAAAACATTTAGAGAAAGCTGTTGCAGATTTACCAAAATCGTTACGTATTCGCCAAGGTGTCAATCACACTATTGAAGGAGTAAAAGCATCTATTTCTATTATTGCGACTGACATTACAACCGAATCAAAGGTTATTTTTCCTGCTATGCGTTCGCTTTATTGGAAAAATAGTCATCTGATAAATCCTACTAACTTTGTACGTGCTTCTATGTCTATTCCTTTCTTTTTTACTCCTTTTAAAGTTACAGATATTCCAAATGGAAAAAAGGCACAAGAAAATTGGAAAAGTAGAGTTGCTTATAGAGGAGATATTCCAAAAGAAGTCTTTTTTGTAGATGGTGGAATTATTTCAAATTTCCCTGCTGATGTCTTTCATAAATCTCACGTGCCAAGACTGCCTTCTTTTGGAGTAAAATTAGGAACAGAAAGGCATCGTCCAAACGATATTTCAAATCCATTTATTTTTACTAGAGCAATTGTAGAGTCAATGCGACAAATTGCAGATTATAATTTTATTCTTCGAAATCCAGATTATCGACAGCTTATCACTTGGATAGATATTGGAAGCCATAATTGGATAGATTTTACGCTTTCTGATGATGACAAATTAGATCTTTTTGTTCGTGGTGCAAAAGCAGCAGCTTATTTTTTGAAAACATTTGATTGGCAGAAATACAAAGACACTCGTGCAGCACAAAGTCCATATACCATTCTTCCTCCAAAAGATGATTTTAGTATTCCTTCTTGATTTTATTATTTACTGATGTTACGCAGTCAAAAAACGAAACCCATAACTTTAGTTATGGGAAAATAAAACAGGCTGTTTTCTGCTATTCTGTGCCTGTTTTCCCACGATTAAAATCGTGGGTTTTGTTTATTTATACAAGAAATTTATATAGAGTTTTTATCGTTGCACAACATCAGTTATTTATCCTGTTTGGGGCTTCCTTTGATTAATCTATAAAAAATATAAAAATGACTAATCATATTTACTACTCCAATAGTTGTGAACGCCCACCACATCGTTCCCAAATCATAATTATAAAATTCAATCGCAAATACTTGTGGAAAAGCTACTATAAGGTCTGTAAAACCAAAAATATTAAATACCCAAACCAGAGGAATTGCAAATTTCCATTTGTTCTTTAAGGCAAAAGCAGTAATTAAGGCTAGAATAGCAGTCGTATAATCCCAAATTCCTACTGTAAAAGCTAAGTCATCAGGAAAAGCATCATAGACTTGTGTATCCACCATAAAGACCATACCCAAATATCTAAGACCGTGAATAAGTACCATTGGCACAAGTGCATCATAAATGTTTAGATTGGCTAAACGAGGAAATACATACCACTTAAATATAAAATAAAAAGTGAGCAAACCTGCTACGGATTGCATATTGAAAATAACGAAATTATCCATATTGATTTGAATTTTTGTTTAAATTGATTGATTTGATTTTTGAAAACCTAAAAGAGCAAAAACACCTGAACCAATAGCTACAACAACTCTTACCCAATGTAAAATTATCCAGCCTTGTAATTTGCTTGTAGCTGTTGCTGCATCATATTTCAACTCCACAAAATCTAAATTCATAGGCAAATGATAAGCTAGTGTTTGAATATTGATAATCGCTAATCCAATAAAAACATAAAGCCAATATTTCCTGCTTTCAGACGCTTTTTCACTTTTAAGAAATACCCAAAGACTACCCAAAAAAGCAGGTAAAAGTGTGGCAGCCGTAGGTTGTAACAGTAATGGAAAATCAATTTTAAAAAACTTCATAAACTCTATTGGCTCAAGTGATTGCCAATACATAGCGTGGCTCAAACCAATATTTATCATATTTCCAGCAAAAGCTCCGATACCAAGAATGGCGATGATTGAAATTGTGTTTTTCATAATTTTATATTTTTTGAACGACTTGATTAATTTGTTTGAAACCCTTTAGAGCAAATACAGCAGCCATAAATACAGCAGCAAATCGCACCCAGTGTAGTAAAAGCCAAATATTTAGTAGTGTCGTAATTTCTTCTGCCGTATATTTTAATTGAATAAAACCTATATTTACAGGCAGATGATAAGCACTTGTAATTACAAAAGCTGCAATCATTCCACTCATTACATAAAGCCAAGTTTTGCGAATTTCTTTCTCGTTTTTGAATCTGATAAATAAGACAATAGACGAAATTAAGGCAGGTTGAAGCATCAAGACAGTAGGCAAAATAAAATAAGGAAATTCGGCTGCAAAAACATGCATAAATGCAATCGGCTCAAGTGTTTTCCAAAATATTCCAAATCCTAAACCCATAGCTAGTAAAATGCCTAAAGCACCACAAATGGTAAAAACGGCTATTTCAGGTAATATTTTTTTCATAATTGTCTGATTTATTTTTTAGGTATAGGTTCTTTATTGAGTTGATTAAAACCAAATTTAGGAGCTAATCGGCTTATAAATTTGAGTTGTGTAGAAATTCCTGGGGTAATTTCTTCTGTTCCTTTTGAATATTCTTTCCAAAAAATAGCAGATAGTTTTTCAGTAGGCATCGGTGTAAGACTATCGTTTGTTAGGTCGGCTTCTTTGGCTAAATGCGTATCTACAACAGGAGGCAAAAGCTCAATTACTTTTATGTTATGTGGTTTTAGTTGTGGTCGGATAGCTTGTGTCCAAAAATGAACGGCTGCTTTTGTGCCTGAATAAACAGGAGCTTGAGCAAAAGAAACATACGCCAAACCAGAAGAAACATTAACCAAAACGGCATTTTTGCTCTTTTTTAGTTGAGGTAAAAAATAATGCAACATACGAATAGGCGAGTTATAATTGATTTCAATCTCTTCAAGTTGTTTTTTCAAGTCATTACTCTCATTTCCTGTATCCAAAAGGTTCATTATTCCTGCATTATTTATCAAAACATCAATTCCATCAAATTTTTGAAGTATATCATCAGCTAACATTCTTACTTCTGCCTCTTTTGTAACATCACTTTGAAAAATATTAATTTGTGGAAATTCTTTTTTTACCTCTTCTAGTTTTGATAAATTCCTTCCTGTAATAATAACAGTATTGTCATTTTCTAAGAATTTTTTGGCAAGAGAAAGTCCAATTCCTGAACCTCCTCCTGTAATTAAAACGGTTTGTCTTGAAGTTTTCATTTTTGAGTTTTTTTAGTTAGACAACCGATGTATCGATGTGTAAAGACTTTTTGAAAAAAAAATCGAAATTAATTCAGATTCAATTTATTTTTCCATTGTGCATCATCCAAAATTTTGAGGATAAAGTTCTTTTTTTCAAATGTAGTTTTGAAGCTATGGTCTTGTTGTAATTCAGCTATCTTCAATTCAGATTCATCGACCAAAAAATTAGCATCAGTTTCTAACTCTGCTTTGAATGTAGAATATTCTTTTTTATTGAAAAGTAGATTTTTGGCATCTACCATTCCATTTTCAGAAGCAAAAGTTACTTTTTTGTGGCATCTGCACGGATTTGCTTTATTGACTAATCCACATTTGTTTTGCATAAAATTATACAAATCCTTGCGAGCCTTACTGAGTTTCATTCTGTAATTATCTTTACTAATTTCCATTATTTCAGAACCAATTGTGTGGTCAGCTCCGAATATTTCCCCAATAATATAAATCATACGCTGTTCTTTGGTTAGGCAAAGCAACATTCCTGATAGACATTGTAATCTGACTTCTCTTATAAGTTCTGTTTTTTCTACTTTTTCGTTTTCAGATAAATCAACGCTAGGCGAATTATCAAGAAGATGACCTAATTCGTCAAAGTTATTAGCAAACTGATTGGAGAGTTTTTTTCTTTCATTGAGAAAATGATTTTTGACAATTCGATATGCCCAAGTACGAAAAAGACTTTCCTGTTTGAAACTACTCAAATTGGAGATGATTTTAATCAAGGCTTCTTGTGTAAGGTCTTCAGCATCAGCATCATTTCCTGTCAATTTCCAAGCAAGATTATAAATAAAGGGCTGGTGTCTTTCGATAAGGTTTGTCAAAGCAATTTTACTTCCTTGCAAAATTTGTTCAATAAGCTGATTATCAGAACTATCAGAAGAGTAGGTTTGAGTAAATGGATTCATTGTTTTGTTATTTTATAATAATTGAAAAGATAAATTATATAGACCAGTATTTTCGGTTTGGAATATTTGAGAAGACATTATTTTTTCAAACTGATGTACCTAACATAAGAAAGAACAGACATCTAAATTTAAATTATTAGACAAACAAAAATACAATGTGTAAAGACTTTTAAAGATAAAAGCCAAAAATGCTTTTGATATCTTATCACAAAATTAAAATAGCTCTTATTTTTAACAATTTTTGGGCTTGAATTTGAGCTATTCAAATTGTATTCTCATAAATAAATAAAAATAGGTTTTTTTCTTTAAAAAGAACAATAAAAAGTAAGAATAATATAAAATGGAAGAGTTTTTAGGTTTTTTGATTGCTATTGTAGTCGGTTTTACAATGGGATTGTTAGGTGGTGGAGGTTCTATCTTGGCTGTTCCTATTTTTGTTTATGTTTTAAATATTGAAGCTGTTATTGCAACAGGATATTCACTTTTTGTGGTAGGTGCTGCTGCACTTGTAGGTGCATATAGATACTTTCAACAAAATTTAGTTAATCTGAAAATAGCTCTTGTTTTTGGTGCTCCTTCTTTGGTAATGGTTTATCTGACTCGGGCATACATTGTTCCTGCTTTGCCTGATCCTTTTTTGAGTTTTGATTATTTTATTCTTACCAAAAATGCAGCAATTGTAGTTTTCTTTGCTATTGTAATGTTGATTTCTTCCACCATCATGATTCGAAAGGGAGCAAAACAACAAGAACAAAATCACATTCCAAAAGCTGTTTCGAATAAAGCCTTAAATATTCCTGTTTTGGTTTTAGATGCTACTTTGGTGGGACTGATTGCTGGTTTGGTGGGTGCAGGAGGTGGATTTTTGATTGTTCCTTCACTTGTTTTTTTAGCTCGTATTCCGATGAAAGAAGCCATTGCAACATCTCTTTTTATTATTGCGATTAATTCACTTTTAGGTTTTTTGGGAGATTGGCAACACCATGAAATTGACTGGGCTTTTCTTCTTCCCTTTACAAGTTTTACTATTGTAGGAATTCTTTTAGGAACTCATTTTTGTAAATATGTTCCTGCTGCAAAGCTCAAACAAATTTTTGGTTATATGGTCTTAGTGATTGCTTTTTTTATTCTCTATAAAGAATTTATTCATTAAAAATATTCAAAATTCAGAATTTTATTTGCTGCTATTTTTATAGGAAACATAAAACAAGTAGTTTTGTGCAGTATATTTTTATAAATTAACCAAAAACTCATTTATTATGGAATACAGAATCGTAGCCCTAGACGTTTTAGAAGCTAATCTTATTGCACCTACTCAGAATTTACCAAAAGAAATTATTTTTCAATTTGATGTTAATTTAGAACATCGTTGGAATACAGATGATGAAATTCTTATTGTGGTTACTAATATTTCTATTTATACAAATGGAAAAGAAAATGTTCTTGCTAAGTTTAAAACCAATACGGTTTATAAAATAGAAGGATTATCAAATCATGTAGATGCAGCAAATAAAAAACTCAATCTACCAACAGATTTTATTTTAGATCTTAATGAAACTGCTATTTCTACTACTCGTGGTTCATTGTTCGCATTTTTGAAAGGAACTTATTTGCACAATGCTATTTTGCCAATCATCAATCAGACTATTCCTGTTCAATAAAAAACATAATTAATTGAGTAAAATAAGAATATCCTGATAAAATATCCTGACTAGTTTATCTCTACTCAAACATTTTTCGTACTTTTGTACGCTAATATATTATTTATACCGTTGGGAATTAATACAACAACAACGGTATAAATGAATAAACAGAGAAAAATGAACTTAGACAAATGATAGGAATAGCAAATGGCTATTCTTTTTCTTCACTCCTTTTGATACTTTCCATATACAAAAATGTTAAATCGTCGTATTCTACGCCTGAAAGCTATGCAGGCTTTGTATGCTTTAGAGCAAGCTCAACGTTCCAATTATCAATTAGCTTTGGACTATATCCATCAAAAATTTGAACCCAATCTTAATTCGATGGTCATTCCGACAGCCGAAGAAGTAGCTCAAAAAAGAAAATTAGGTAAAGAACTTTTCGAAGCAAATTATCAAAACGAAACTTTGGAAGCTAAAAGTGAACATGGAGATGTAGATTTGGCTGTTAGTGAAGCTATGCGCATGTATAATACCCAAATCCAAAAGGAAAGACGTTTCCAAAAACAAGAAATGGTAAGGAAAACAGAAGGAATTCATGACGATTATCTCAAACTACTCAAACTTCTTATGTCTTTGGCTGACCATTCAGAAGCCGATTACAATTCTCGTAAGGCAAGACAGTATTCTAAAGAAGTAGTCTTTGAATCAGAACTTCATTTTACAAATAATGCTCTAATAAAACATTTAATAGGGCATAAAGAACTACAAGAGCTATTGATAGGCTCAAACTGGGCAACAGAAAACATAAAACATTGGTTTAAACTTCTTAGAGAAGAAGAGTTTTATAAAAAATATCTAGCTATCAAACAACCTACTTTTTTAGAAGATAAAGAATTTATGATAAGTCTTACAAGAGATTTTATTATGCAAAATGAGGTTTTGGATAGCTTTTTCGACGAAAATGATATTTATTGGTCAGAAAATCGTAGTGTTCTTCGTAATATGCTTCTCAAAACGGTCAAAAATATAGAAGAAGAGAATGTTGTAAATAATACACCTGTGGAATTGTATTTGCTTTCACGTAACTGGGAAGACGACAAAGAATTTTTTGAAGAACTTTTTCAGAATACAGTTAATGAGAGCTTACAGAACGAACAACTTATTAGTGAACGACTCAAAAACTGGGATATCAATAGAGTTGCCATGACAGATACATTGATTTTGAAAATGGCAATTAGTGAAATGATACATTGTCCAAGTATTCCTGTAAAGGTTTCGATAAATGAATATGTAGAGTTAGCCAAAAACTATAGCACTCCTAAAAGTAAAGAGTTTGTAAATGGTATTTTGGATACACTTTCTGAATATTTGGTTAATGAAGGAAAAATTAAGAAAAGTGGACGTGGACTTTTGGATAATCAATAAAAATTGAAAAATACGTTTTCTTAAAACCAAAATCTGTTTTTTGTCAAACTAATACATCAAAAAATGCGTTAGTAGATTCAAATAACAAGGCTTACTAAAACACAAACTTAAATTAAGGTAAAGGTAATTGAGTTTCATTTTATTCTCAATTACTGACAAAAATAACATTATTATGAAACCATCTCACATCGGATTGCTTGCTGGCGTAGTGGGTGCAGCAGCTATTGGAACATTTTTTGGGATTTTATATGCTCCAGACAAAGGAAAAAATACTCGTAGTCGTCTCAATTATCGTCTTTATCGTACTCGTGATAGAGTAAACTCTCTTTTAGATAAAATAAATTCTACTAATGAAAGTGTGTTTTCGAAAGATGCACAAGAAGAAGGTAAAAAAGTAATTGAAGAAGTAAGAGAACGCACAGAGGATTTACGCTCTGAAATTGATGCACTTATTTCTCAAATTCGTACTCAAAAGTAGGTTTGAAAGATGTTTTACCATTAAAAAATACAAAATTTTATTTGTGCTTTAAATTTTATCTTAAGCAAAATAATTTGTAGTATCTTTGTAAAACTATTTGTTAATCAAAATTATTCCATCAAAAAATCAATCATATATGAAAATGAACAAAATTATCGGAACATTTCTTATTTTAGGAATGAGTAGTTTTTTTGTAGCTTGTTCTGGAGAAAAATCAAGTGAAGCAAGCACAGATGAAACAAATGCAAATGCAGAAATTACAAATACAATAACTGATGATGCTTCTACTGCAAATGTAACAGCAGAAACAACAACAGAAGTAGCTGCAAATTTGGCTGCTATTGAGTTTGAAGAAACTGTTCACGATTTTGGAAATATCAAAGAAGGAGAAGTAGTAGAACATATTTTTAAATTCAAAAATGTAGGAGAAACTCCTCTTATTCTTACAGGTGTTCAGCCTTCTTGTGGTTGTACGGCTTCCGATTTTACAAAAGACCCAGTTGCACCAGGTGAAGAAGGAACAATCTCTCTTAGCTTTAATTCTTCTGGCAAAGTAGGAGCGCAAAACAAAACAGCTACCGTAAAAGCAAACATTGAAGGTGGACAAACTACTATTTCTTTCAAAGGAAATGTAGAAGGTGCTGAAAGTAAAACAAGTGGTGCGCCTTACAAATAAAAATAATTGATTCAATTTTGTAATCAAATAAAAAAGCATATTCTATTTTTTTTAGAATATGCTTTTTTGTTGGACAAAATCTTTATGTCTGAATATTTGATTTTTTATTCCTTAATTTCTCCATTTCTAACCTCTTCAAAAAGCTGCATAATTTCTTGATTAGGTTCTTGTCCGTTATTCTGCTTTTTAAAAAAATCTACGAACAAATCACCAATGTTTCTTGAATAATCCATTTGAGTTTCAGAATTAGTATTTCTTCCCTTTACTTTTGGAATAATTGTTCCTACAATCCCTTTATGAGCAGCATATAAAAGCTGTGCATCAGCAGCAGAAAGAAAATTGTCTGTTTCGATAGTAAGTTCTATAAGAGATGGTTTTGTACTAGCTTGGTCTTCATTGAGCCATTCTATTGCTCTATCTACTTCTGAAAAAGTTTTTCGTTTGAGTTCTTTACAACCCGTTAGTTCTATTTTTTCATATTTTATTATTTCTTCTTCTTTTGCAGGTTTAGCGTCTAATAAAACCACATATTTTTTCTGAAAGGCTTCTGAAAAACTATATGCCAACAGACTACCACTATAAACCACAGGAAAAGGCTCTTTTTGAGTAGAATGATAACGATGTAAATGTCCTAAAGCGACATATTGAACAGTTTTAGGGAAATTTTCTGTATAAATGGGTTGTGCAGAACCTACCAAAATGGACTTTTCATCCTCAGATTCTTTTGGCTGTGGCTCACCTTTTTTCATGACAAATAAATGCCCCATCAAGATATTGATTCCATCTTTATCAAGATAACTGTCAGCTTGCTGTTGCCAAAGGTTTTGTAAAAACTCTCTTAACTCTTGCTCTTGATTATCCAAACTAAAATACGTTTTCAAACGTAATTCATTTGCATAAGGAGTAAGTAAAAGGCGCAATGGACATTCCCATGAAGGCATCATCAATTCTAAAAAACCTTCTTCACTTCTCAGAATCTCTAATCCATTTTCTAGCTTTAATTTTGGTAGTTTATCATTTGGATACCCTAAAAGAAAAATTCCTAGTTCACTTCCCCAAACACTAAAATTAGCAATATATTGAGCCGAATCGTGGTTTCCTGCAATAGCAATCACAGGACGAGAACTATTCTTTGAAAGACGTTGAAGTGTTTTTAAAAATAATTGATTAGCATCATTAGAAGGCAAAGGAATATCAAATAAATCTCCTGCTATTAAAACTGCATCAACATTTTGAGCATCAGCAATCTGACAAAGCTCATCTAAAATGATTTTTTGTTCTTCCAAACGAGGAAAATCACCTAATTTTTTTCCTAAATGCCAATCTGCTGTGTGAAGAATTTTCATGTTTTTAGTGTTAATGCAGAAGTTATTTTATTTAAAGTAACTTTGATACTAGTATAATTTGAGCAATTTAGTGATAAAATAAACAAACTAATAATGCTTCTATTTCAATCATTTAAAGCCTTTTTATAGGTTTCTAAAACTCGTTCTCGTGCCATCTTATGTTCTACAATTGGTTTTGGATAATTTTTGGTATCATATTCTTTTATCCAAGTGCGAATATATTTTTGATTTTTATCAAATTTTTTGAGTTGTGATTCAGGATTAAAAACACGGAAATAAGGTGCAGCATCTACACCACTTCCTGCAGCCCATTGCCAACCTCCATTATTCGAAGAAAGCTCATAATCTAATAATTTTCTAGCAAAATAACCCTCTCCCCATCGCCAGTCGATAAGCAAATGTTTTGTCAGAAAACTAGCCACTACCATTCTGACACGGTTGTGCATAAAACCAGTTTCATTGAGTTGGCGCATTCCTGCATCTACTAATGGATAACCTGTTTTTCCCTCACACCAACTTTCAAATTCAGCCTCATTATTTCGCCACGGAATTCTATCATATTTCGAACGAAAAGCTGTATCAACTACTTTTGGGTAATGATACAGAATAGTCATATAAAATTCTCTCCATATTAGTTCATTAAAATATTTTTCATTGGTTTCTTTGGCTAGTCGTGCTAGTTTTCGGATGCTAATTGTTCCGAAACGCAAATGTGGACTCAATCTACTTGTTCCTTCTTTTGCTGGAAAATCTCTTGTTTCTTCATAATTTTTGATTATATCTTTAGGAAAATCATCTGAGGGAATATGAGGATTTTTATTCTCTTCAAAGCCTACTTCTTTCAAAGTAGGAAAATCAAATACTTCTGAGGCATTTATTTTAAGGAAATTATCAAAATATTTTTCTGTTGGATAACTTTTGAGATAATAAGGTTTTAAAGCATCTTTCCATTTTTTACTATACGGTGTATAGACAACATAAGGAGTTCCATCATCTTTCAAAACTTCATCTTTTTCAAAAATAACTTGATCTTTAAAAGTTTTGAATTTGATGTTTTTCTCTGCTAAAAACTCATTTATGTTCTCATCTCTAATTTGTGCATAAGGTTCATAATCATGATTGGTATAAACTTCTTTTATATCATAGATTTCAATTAATTCTTTATAAATCTCTATGGGTTTTCCTATTTTTATGCACAACGAACTGCCTATTTTCTTACTTTCTAATTCTTCTTTTATCTTATCTAAATACCTAAAAATCATTGTTAGGCGTGCATCATCTTTGTCTTCTAACTGCTCCAAAATTTCTGTATCATAAATAAAAAGAGGCAATACTTCAAATTCTGAGCGCAAGGCGTGATACAATCCTGCATTATCATCAAGACGTAAATCTCTACGAAACCAAAAGATAGAAATTTGTTTTTTACTAGGCATATTATTTTAAGAATAGTTTTTATTTTTTTTAATGTCTTGCTAACTCTCTATTTATTTTTATTGTTTTGAAAAAATGTGATGACAAAATCTTATTTTTCTGTCTAGAATAAAAAATACATTTTAACAATAAAATTATGAAAAAAAAATAGTAATTTATTGAGTTGAAAGTTTTAGGAAAAATGAATTGGAAATAAAAAAACTTGCTTTTTTTGTAAAAAATTCCTTTCTTACACTATAAAATTTACTTAACTATTATTAAAATAATTCTATTACAATGGCTAAAAAAGTAGCTATTCTAGGAGGTGGTGTTGCTGGAATGAGTGCAGCACATGAGCTTATTGAACGAGGCTTTGAAGTAGAAGTCTATGAAAAACAACCTCATTATGTAGGTGGAAAAGCTCGTAGTGTGGATTATTTTGGAGAAGAGCAAGACCCTTATTTAAAACCTCTTCCTGGTGAACATGGTTTTCGTTTTTTTCCTGGATTTTATCGTCATATTGTTGATACTATGCAAAGAACACCTTTCATAGATGCAGATGGAAAAAAACAAACTTGTTTTGATAATTTAGTTTTTTCAGAAACAGCTATGATGGCTAGTTTTGATAAACCTCCTTTGGTTACCCTTGTGAATTTCCCCAAATCTCTTAAAGACTTAAAAATAATTCTTCACGATTTTGTAGAAGCTCCACAAGTTACAGGACTTACACATCAAGATGCCGAATTTTTTGCTAAAAAATTATGGAAATTAGCTACAAGTTCTTATCAACGTCGAAAAAGTGATTACGAACGCATTTCTTGGTGGGAATATACAGATGCTGATAACCAAAGTGAAGCCTATCAAACTTATTTTGTAGGAGGACTTACACGTACTTTGGTAGCTGCTAAAGCAAAAGAAGTAAGTACAAAAACAGGTGGAGATATTCTACTGCAATTATTATTCTTGATGGGAAGCCCTAAGGCACATGCTGATAGAGTTTTGAATAAACCTACCAATGAAGCATGGCTTTATCCTTGGAGAGATTATTTGTTAGAAAAAGGAGTAAATTATTTTCATCATCATGAAGTAACTCATATTTCATGTGTAAATGGAAAAATAAATTCAGCTACTGTAAAAGATAAAGAAGGAAATGAAAAACAGGTTTTAGCAGATTATTTTATTTCTTGTGTTCCTGTTGAAAGAATGAATGAGCTTCTGACAGAAGAAATACTAGAGGCAGATCCTGTTTTAAAAGGTATCCAAAGTCTTACAAATGATGTTTCTTGGATGACAGGAATTCAATTTTATTTAAATAAAGACGTAAAACTTAATAAAGGACATACTATTTATACTGATTCGCCTTGGGCATTAACTTCTATTTCTCAACTTCAGTTTTGGACAAATTATACTATTGAAGACAGAGGTAATGGAAAGGTCAGAGGTGTTTTTTCAGTAGATATTTCAGATTGGTTTACAGAGGGTCTTAATGGTAAACAAGCAAGTCAATGTATTTCTAAAGATGAGGTAAAAGATGAAGTTTGGGCAGAACTCAAACGAAGTCTTAATGTAGACGGACAGGAAGTTTTGACGGATGACATGCTGGAAGATTATTATCTTGATAGAGATATTGGGTTTCAGAAAAATATGGCAACCACAAATGAAGAACCTTTACTTGTAAATAAGATAAATACTTGGATACTTCGCCCAGATGCTTACACCAATATTCCTAATTTTTTCTTAGCTTCGGATTATGTAAGAACAAATACTGACCTTGCAACTATGGAAGGAGCAAATGAAGCTGCACGAAGAGCAGTCAATGCAATTCTAAATTATGAAAATTATTCTGGCAAGTATTGTGAAATTTGGGATTTACACGAGCCAGATATTTTACACGTTTATCGTTGGTATGACCTTACTCGTTTTCGAAAAGGACTTCCTTGGAAAGTAGAAAAAGATGGAAAACTACCTTTTCCATACAATATTGTAAATTGGCTGAATATAGCTTGGGTAAGCTTTAAAGATATTTTGGGGATTTTATAAACAATTAATTTTATGAATGAGTGGTTTAATCTTGAGAGATATTCTGTTGGACAACTTGTTTTATTTGGAATAGCAGCTCTATTTTGGGTAATAACTTATATTCTTGTAATCAAAGATGGTTTCAAAAAACAATATGTTGGTATCCCTATTGCTGCTATTGCTGCTAATTTTGCTTGGGAAATTCTATGGAGTACAGTATTTCATACTGATATGGGATTATTTTTTGAATGGGGCTATAGAATTTGGTGCATACTAGATATAGTAATTGTTTATTTGTTATTCCAGTATGGTTATAAACAAATAGATAACAAAAATCAACGACAAGCCTTTAAACCTCTGTTTATTTTTGGTGTAATAGGTTGGATGGTGGGAATATATTTTTTTACTAAAGAATATATAGATCCTATTGGTGCAGTTGCAGCGTATCTAGTAAATGCAAATATGTCATTACTTTTTATTTTACTTGTTCTTAGGCAACCAAAAGAAATTGCTATTGCATTACGTTATGACGTAGCTTGGTATAAAATGTTAGGAACAACTTTAACGAGTGTATTCTGTTTTTGGGCATATCCAGACCAACATTTTATGCTTGCCATGACTGTAATTACATTTATACTAGATATTATTTATATATACCTTGTAGGGAAATTTAGAAAAGAAAAAATATGAGTGTTGCTAGTATATTTGGATTTGAAAAGTTATCTGTTGAGGAACAGACTAAAAGAAATGCATTTTTAAGAATTACTGTATTCTCTGCTTTAGGAGGTATTTTGTGGGGAAGTACATATATCTTTTTTAATCAATATGGAGCTGTCATTACAGGATTTATTTATCTGATGTTTGTAGCCTTAAATCTAACTTACTTAAAATTTACTCATAATTATAAAGTCTTTCGTATAGTTGGATTAATAATGTTACTAATTAATCCAATAGGCTCTCAACTTAGTTTAGGAGGTTTTGTGGCTGGTAGTGCTGTAATTTTAGCTTCCTCATTAGCTCCAATTAGTGCATTAACTATTCAAAGTGTAAGAGCTTCTCGTTTATTTTTTTATTCTTATTGTTTAGTAGTAATATTAACAGGAGTATTAGAGTTTATATTTTTGCAAAATACTTCTAGTAATGTTCCAAAAAATATAAGTTTACTATTTTTTGTTAGTAATAGTATTGTTATTCCTGCAATTTTTTATTTTGTTTTAGAATATTTTTTCAAACAGCAAGAAAAATTCAAAAAGATTGTAGAAGAAAAAAATCTACAACTCACAGAACAACAAGATGAGATAGCAGCAAGTAATGAAGAGTTATTTCAACAAAAAGAAGAACTTGCAACTATTCTTGAAGTAGTACGAGATAAAAACAGACTTATAGAAAAGCAAAATACAGAAGTAAGGTCAAGTATTTTGTATGCTAGTCGTATTCAAAATGCACTCTTACCCATCGATAAAAAAATTAAAGGTTATTTTAAGGATGAGTTTTTTATACTTAACAAACCACGTGATATAGTTTCAGGCGATTTTTATTGGTTTGAAAAATTAGAAGACTGTGCTATCATTGTAACAGCAGACTGTACTGGACACGGAGTGCCAGGGGCATTTATGTCTATGCTTGGTGTTACAGGACTTAATTCTATTGTTTTTCAGGAAGGCATTTTCAGAGCTGACAAAATTCTCAACCATTTACATGATTATATCTATAAATCGCTACAACAAGAAGAAGGAAAAAGTGCTGATGGAATGGATGTAAGTGTTTTGGTTATCTATGATTCTATTCCAATTGCTGAATTTGCAGGAGCTATGAATTCTATTTATTTTATTCAAGATAATGAGTTGATAGAACTGAAAGCTGACAAAAAACCAATAGGTAGTAATCATTATGGAAAAGACAGACAATATTCCAAACAAATAATTGATATTTCAAAACCAACAGTGTTTTACACAGGCTCAGATGGATATCAAGATCAATTTGGAGGAAAAGCAGGACGAAAGTTTATGAAGAAAAATCTTAAAAAAATAGCTTTAGAGCAGTATGCTCAACCTTTCTCAAAACAAAAAGAAATATTTACGTCTACTATTGAGAACTGGATGAAGGAAGGAGAAGAAAATCAGGTAGATGATATTTTATTGATGGGTTTTAAGGTGGATAGAAAAGGAATTAACTAAAAAATAAATGATAATATAGGTTTTGGCAAAATGATTTTTTATTTTTATCAAAATCTTATTCTTTAGTCCTTTCTTGATTACTTTTAATGAATTATTCTAGTACAAACGGAGATGCACAGGTCGGTTCACTAAGTGAAGCCTTATTTCAAACTTTTAGCTCAAATGGAGGTCTTTTGATGCCTGAAACAATAAATCTTTTACCAAAAGAATTTTTATTGAATCTTCATACTTTTTCTTTTAAAGAGATTTGTTTGAAAATCTGTTTGAATTTATTTGGAAATGAAATCCCTGAACAAGATTTAGAAGAAATAATTGAAAAGACATTTGATTTTGAAATTCCATTAGTAGAAATTTATGAAAAAGAAGTGTATTCATTAGAGCTTTTTCATGGCAGTACACTTTCTTTCAAAGATGTAGGAATGCGTTTTATGGCAGCATTGATGAGTTATTTTTTAGCAAAAAATAAAGACAAAAAAGAAATAACTGTTTTAGTAGCCACAACAGGTGATACAGGAAGTGCAGCAGCAAGTGCATTTTTCGAAAAAGAAGGTATAAAACTTTGTATTCTTTATCCAAAAAATAAATTGAGTTTATTGCAAGAAAAACAACTCAATACATGGGGCAAGAATATTATAGCTTTGGAAATTGATGGAACTTTTGAAGATTGTCAAAGGCTTGTCAAAGAAGCCATTACAAATAAAGAACTCAATAAAAGAATACAACTTACAACAGCTAATTCTTATAATATTGCTCGTCTTTTACCACAATGTGTATATTATTTTTGGGCTGTTGCTCAGTTGAAAGGCGAAAAACGAACAGCTATTTTTTCAGTCCCAAGTGGTAACTTTGGAAACATAACAGCAGGAATTATTGCCAAAAAAATGGGTCTTCGAATCAGTCGGTTTATTGCTGCAACGAATATAAATGATGTTGTTCCACAGTATTTACTCAATGGAAGTTTTGAACCTCGTCCTGCTGTTCGCACTATTTCTAGTTCGATGGATACAGGCAATCCAGTTAATTTTAGACGTTTACTGACTCTATACAATCACTCTTATACTCGCTTTTCGGCAGATATTGCAGGCTATAGGCTAACTGACCGAAGAACAAAAAATACCCTCAAGGATCTTTATGAAGGTTATAATTATTTGGCAGATCCTCATTCTACAGTCGCTTATGCTGCACTCAAAAACTATCTTACACCAGAAAGTGAAGTAGGAATTTTTCTTGCTACAGCTCATCCAGCCAAGTATTATGAAGTAGTTAAACAAACCATTTTGGATGTCGAATTAGAAATGCCTCCTTTTTTGGAAGAAGTATTGAGAAAAGATAAAGAAGTTGTTTCTCTGTCTTCTAAATTTGATGATTTGAAAGAATTTCTAACAAAAAATTAAACTCTAATCAAACTATTGTTTTTCTTGTTTTGTAGGATAAAGTACAATTAGAAGAGTAATAATACCAATTATAACAAGAAAAGCAATTTCTATATTGGTAAATAAATCTATTGTATTAAAGGCTCTGTTTACTCTAGCTAACTCTCTTTTTCCTTCATTAATTTGTATATCAGATAAAGAGTTAAGGTTATTTCTGAGTCGTAATAACTTTGTTTCCATGGTGTTCCTCCACTCTTTATCTTGCAAAATATCTCTATTATTCAAGGATTGGTTTTCTAATACTTCCACATCTTTAAAATTGTTATACAACCTTTCTAAGTAGTGTGTTTCGTTGGAAGTAAGTTGTGTCTTTGAAAATTTATCAATTAAAGTATAAATAGAGTCGTTTATAGCAGCATTTTTCGTAGAATAAAAATTAGAATCTGAAAGTAAAAAGGCAATTCTTTTTTCTTGTGTAAGGTTAGAAATGTTATAAATCAAGTTTTTGACAATCAATCTATCTTTATACATGGTAGAAACAGAAGCTCTGATGCCTTTAATATGGTCTCTATCTATTAGGTTAGTGGCTAAGACCAGTAAAAAAATAAATAATATTCCAGTTATCCACATTATTTTCTTGACAGTATTTTTCATAATCAAACCTTTTTTTATGAGATGAACCTTTAGAAACTCATAACTCTACATTTACTAAAAAGTTTATAGTAATACTATCAATTATCATTTTGTTTCATTCAATTTTAAATAAACTAGACACAACAACTCCTGTTATATTATTTTTTAATAAAAAAAACTTGCTAATTCATTCATTTTCAGTAATTTAGTATTTGTGAATTAGAAAGATGACTTTCAAACTATTTTTGCAACTAAAAATGATTCAAAACTTGTGAAAAAAATAGATAAACAACAGGATTTCTCTTGAGAATAATTTAATTCAAGATGTTACCTTACTATAAAAACAAATTTTTAATAGAATTTTACTTGCTAAATACAAATTACAAAAGTACCTTTGCACTCCCAAAAGGATTGACAACAATCTGACAATGAAGTGATTAGTTTTGGTATATTATCAAATAAAAGTTAATTTATTAAACTATAACTTCAAAAAAGATAAAAAAAAATAATTAAAAATGGACTGTAAAATAGAGTTTTAAAGTTAGAATATACGCAGAAATCTTATTACATGATTTTATATTCTGAGTTTGATATTTTTTACAATAGTTTGTTTGGTTATATATTGATTTTTCTTACTTGTTTGATTTTGCTATTTTATCCTTATTTGGAACACAAACAACTAAATATCAATTGAATATAATTGGGAAATTGTTTATGCAAATAGTTTAGTTAGTAAACTATTTTATTAAATACTCCACCAAATTCTATATAAAAATTAGAGTTAGATAGAATATTCTATCTGTTATTTTGATTTTTGTTATCATACTTATTGAATTTTATTTTTGATAAACTGGTTTTGATACATCAAACTCAGCATCAATTTTATTTAAAATTCATTCTTTTAACCTAAAAAAACAACCACAGTGACTAAAGCAGATCTTATTGCAGAAATTGCTAACCGCACCGAAAAAGATAAATTCGACGTTCAAAATATCGTAGAAGAATTTTTTAATGTAGTAAAAGACAACATGGCAGAGGGAGAGAACATTTATGTTCGTGGATTCGGAAGCTTTGTCAATAAAAAAAGAGCTAGAAAAGTAGCTCGTGATATTGCAGCCAAAAAACCAATGGTTATCGAACCTCACTTTGTTCCTAGTTTCAAACCAGCCAAAACATTTGTAGAAGCTGTAAAAACTAGCGAAAAACTACTTGCAGAAGTAGAATTAGAAGAGTCTGATAGAAGAATGAAAGCAACAGCTTAAATTATAATTATGAATTATAAATGGTAAATTATGAAATTTCATTAAGTCATAGTTTAATATTGAAGTATATTTTTTAATAAAACCTATTTTAATAAAAATATATTTAACGTATTGTCTTCATAATTTACCATTCATCATTAATCATTTACCATTGTTTTCAAGTTATGCAAATCAAACAGTATTCACTTATCGCAGCAGGAGTTGGACTAACAGCTCTTTTGGCTTTTTTACCCAAAGGGGTTGTAAAAAATGATTCTGATACTTCTGCAAATCGTGATAAAGGTGTGGTTTCGGCTTCTTCTTCTCTCAATCAAGAATTTAGTCAGGAAAATACTATTCCTGATGGACATAGTGAAGACGACGGACATGACCATAGTAATTCAGAAGCAAATGAAGACACTCAAAATGCTACTACACAGCACATGATGACTGTTTCAGAAGAAGATAAAGAATTATTAAACTCAGCTCGTACTCTTTATTTTGAAGTTTCTAATACAAAAAATGTAAGTCATAATGATAAACATCAAGCCTTAGAGAACTTTATTGAAAATCTCAAAAAAATTAGCTTGTTTGATAGTGCAGCCTATTATTTGGCTATTGAAGCAGAAGAAAATCCAACTTTAGGACATAATCTTGCTGCTGCTGATGCCTATTATGAAGCCTCTGTTTTTGCTATTAATCCAACAAAAGCAAGTGCAGCCTCTGAAAAAGCAAGGAAGTATTATGAGTTAGTTTTGAAGGAAAATCCAAAAAATACAGATGCAAAGGCACAACTTGCAATGACCTATGTAACAACTCCTAATCCGATGAAGGGAATTGCAATGCTTAGAGAAATTGTAGAGCAAGACCCAAATCATACAAAGGCGATTGAGAATTTAGGATTACTTTCTGTACAGTCTGGGCAGTATGACAAAGCTGTTACTCGTTTTGAGAGATTAGTAGAACTCAAGCCCGATGATGTCTCGGCTCATTTGTATTTGGGAGTAAGCTACAAAGAAACAGGAGCAAAAGAAAAAGCTAGAAAACAATTAGAGTTTGTCTTTGATAATGCAACTGACCCAGCTTTGAAAGAAGCAGCTAAAGAGTATTTAAAAGGACTCTAAACGTGAAATAAACTGACAAATTGTGTAAAACTTACTATTTTTTTATTAATTGTATGATTTTTGCACTATTTATGGTATATTTGCCAAAATTAGGTGTAGAGTAATTAAAATCAATTAAAATTGGTTTCCTTACAATTTTTGAGTATATTTTGTTTCAAATTTTTACTCAAACAAAGCCTTTTATGATTTAGATTTCAATTCTTTTGAAAAACGGCAAAATTCACTAAATCAACCTTATACTTTATTTGACTTATATAATAAATTGGATTGTGTTTTTTCTAATACAGTCATTTATTAATAATTATATTTCAAAATCATTTTTATAAAATTTTAATCATTTAAATCAAAACATTATGCCTTGCGGAAAAAAACGTAAAAGACACAAGATTGCTACTCATAAACGTAAAAAACGTCTTCGTAAAAATCGTCATAAGAAAAAATAATTGACACTCTTTACAAAAGCAGACACTTTTATATAAACAGATTTTATCTGTTTCTGAAAGTTTCTGCTTTTGGTATTGAAAAGCGTTTGTGGCAAAATGTAGCAAACACTTTCTGATGTATTTTTGAGATAGATTATTAAAACTCTTATCAATACTATTTAAGACAAGCAAAACAACTGTATTGGATTGTCTGCTACAAAATTTGCATTCTTTATGCCTAGCCATAAACGAAGCAAAGAATCTTCCTAACCGAGTTAAAGCGCAGGTTAGTTTAGATAAATTATTCAACTAATCGAATTACGAATGTGAGTAACGAATTAGTAATTAATGCCACTCCTGAAGGAGGGCGAATTGCGCTTTTGCAAGATAGAAACTTAGTAGAGTTTCATCACGATGAGGGAAATCATCAGTTTTCAGTAGGAGATATGTATTTAGGAACAGTAAGACGTATTGTTCCAGGCATGAATGCAGCTTTCATAGACATTGGATATGAAAAAGATGCATTTTTGCATTATTTGGATTTAGGTCCAAATGTAAGTTCTTTGATAAAATATACGAAGCAAGTACGTAGTAATAATCCAAAAAACGGACAGCAAGACTACAAGTTTACCAACTTCCAGCTTGAAAAGCCAATAGATAAACTCGGTAAAATGGGTGATGTTTTGAAGCCAAATCAGCTTGTTTTGGTACAAGTAGTTAAAGAACCAATTTCAACAAAAGGACCTCGTTTGTCGTGTCAGCTTTCATTAGCTGGTAGATATTTGGTGTTAGTGCCTTTTGATGAACGTGTTCTTATTTCTCGTAAAATTACTAGCAAAACCGAACGCCGTCGTCTTCAACGTCTTATAGATTCTATCAAGCCAGAAGGTTTTGGAGTAATTGTACGGACAGTTGCAGAAGGAAAAGATGTAGCAGAACTCGACAGAGATATGAGTACACTTTCTGATAAATGGCGTGGAGGAATGGCAAATCTTGCTAAGGCAAAGCCTAGAGATAAAGTAATTGGAGAAATTAGCAAAGCAACTTCTATGCTCAGAGACCTCTTAAATGAGAGTTTTGATAGCATTACAGTAGATGACGCAAGTACATTTGATACTATAAAGGAATATATTCATAAAATTGCCCCTGATAAAGAACGCATCGTAAAGATGTATAACGGAAGAGGCAAAATTTTTGAAACCTTTGGTATTGAAAGACAACTCAAATTGCTATTTGGAAAAACAGTAAGTTTGCCAAGTGGTGGATATTTGGTTATCGAACATACAGAAGCTCTGCACGTTGTAGATGTAAATAGTGGTAACAAATCGTCCTCAGAAAACGACCAAGAAACTACTGCACTTAAAGTCAATATGGAGGCTGGAGCAGAGGTTGCACGTCAGTTGCAACTTCGTGATATGGGAGGAATTATTGTGATTGACTTTATAGATATGC
Organism: Bernardetia sp. MNP-M8; assembly: GCF_037126285.1. Lineage (NCBI taxonomy): Bacteria > Pseudomonadati > Bacteroidota > Cytophagia > Cytophagales > Bernardetiaceae > Bernardetia > Bernardetia sp. MNP-M8. The sequence continues at coordinate 1,998,544 of NZ_CP147012.1, read as the reverse complement.
GAAAATTAGAGAATCGTCGTGCCTTGTATGACCACATGAAAAAAGTCATGCAAACCGATCGTTCCAAATTTACTATTTTACCACTTTCTAAGTTTGGATTGATGCAAATTACACGTCAGCGTGTGCGTCCCGAACTAAACATTGCAACTAGAGAAATTTGTCCTTCGTGTAACGGAACAGGCAAAATTTCGGCATCTATTGGTGTAGCTGAAGCTATTACACACAAGCTAGACTATATCTTAGGCAAACAAAATGAGAAGAAAGTTACTATTGCTTTACATCCTTATTTATATGCTTTTTTTACAGCAGGATTTATTTCCGAACGTATGAAATGGTTTTTTAAATATTACAAATGGGTAACATTAGTAAAAGATTCTTCTTTAGCTCTCACACAGCATCATTTTTATAATGCCAATGGAGAAGAAATAGAAATGGGATAATCCCATTTTAACAGAAAACTTACAAAGTTGATTGAATAGTTGTATTAATTCTATTTATTCACTTTCATTTATATAAAAAAAGACATTTAATTGTCACCTACTTAGAGAACTACAAAAGACTTAACAAAAGAGAATATTTCCCTCTCCTTTTGTGCAAAAGCAAGAAAAACCTTAGCCAACGGAACGGCTAAGGTTTTTTTTTGATAAAATTTTCCACCCTAATATAATGTTTTAGAGTAATGTTAGGGTAAACGCACGAAACTTTTTATACTGCTTTCAGTGTGTTTAAACGCACTTTAATTATCAGAGTATATTAACTTTGCAAAGTTAAAAACTAGCTTGATTTGCTTTAAACGAGTACAATTTTTTTTCGTGCGTTTACCCTAGAGTAATGTCGTGATTTAAATTAAAGTTAATTTTTTTTACTAAATTTGTAATTCTTTTTTATTCAAAAATCTATTTATTCATATTAATGAAACAAATCTTACTTGTCTTACTATTATTATTTAGTGTATTGATTGTAGATACTTCAAATCTTTATGCACAACAAGATTATCTACACCAGTCTCTTAAATCAGAAGGTGAAATCCCACCTGCTTTTCTCAATACTGTAAAGGAAAACTATGCAATAAATTCTCAGACCAGAACGGATGCAGAGTTAGATGATTTTAATGTTATTAGTGGATATGCTATTAATCAGCTTCTTTGGAGTGGTAAAATTGTTTTTGGAGATACAGTTACTCGTTACCTCAATAATATTGTTGATGTTATTTTAAAAGATGATGCAGCTTTACGTCAAAAAATTCAGGTTTATACTGTTAAATCTACTGTTGTTAACGCTTTTACTACTTCAGAAGGATTTATTTTTGTAAATCTTGGACTTATTGCAAGTTGTGAAAATGAAGCCCAATTGGCTTATATTTTAGCCCATGAAATTTCACATTATGTAAAACAGCATAGTGTAAACCGATATACTTATAGTAAAGAAGAGCAAAGAAATGTAGGTAGATTTACTTGGAAAAATTCTAATAGAGAAAAAGTAGATTATACAGCACGTCTCAATATTAGCAATTATTCTAAATCTCAAGAAATAGAAGCAGACGAATATGGATTAGACCTTTTTGGAAAGACATCGTATGATCAAGATGCTTCTGTTAGTGGCTTCAAAATGTTAGATAATTCTGATACACTGAAAAATGATATAGCTTTCAAAAAAACATTTTTTATGAATGAGTATATAAAAGAGTTTGGAGATTCTGTATTTAGAGAGCGAACTCCTCCTTATGCACAAGTTGGAAAATGGATTGGTTTGGAAGCTGATTACCAAAATGAAGATAAAGACGAAGAACTTTCTACTCATCCAAACATAGAAGCACGTATCAAAAATATTTCTAAAAGGATAACAGAAACCCAAAATCAGAATGCTTTGTATGTGGTTGCAGCAGAAGCAGAGTTTAAAGACCTAAAAAAAATAGCTGATTACGAAATATTACAGAGTCAACTAGTACAAAATAAATATATAGATGCTATTTACCAAAGTTTTTCTCTTATTGGAAAATATAATCAAAGTATTTCTACTGATGTAGCTATTGCTAAATCTCTCTATGGAATAGCAAAATACGGAAATATAGAAGAGAAAATAAGCATGAATTATGATTATGCAGAAATAGATTGGAAGGATAAAAACTGGTATGCTGCTTTGGGAGAAATGACTGAAAGAGATAAAACTATTTTTGCACTTACTCATCTTTTTTCAAACTTGGATAATAAAATAGATACAGCTTACGCAAAAAAGGCAATTACTGACTTGTTGATAGACGTTTATATTTATCATGACGAATTGTTGAAAGAGAACTTGAGACTAACCAATAATTTGGATTCTATTTGGACAAATCAAATAGTTAAGCATTCTCGTTTTGATGGTTTCTCGGAAAAAGCGAAAATAGAATTTGACGAGTACCAAGAATGGGAAGACTTCAAAGAAAATAGTAAAGGCATGAAGGAATACAGAGAAAGAGTAGCAAAGGCTCGGTACAATGGTTTTAAATTGGGTATAGATAACGTAATGATTACAGATGTTCGTTATTTAAAAATGAATGTAGGAAGAGGGAAATTTGCTCCTCTCAAAACATTGATTGATAAAGAAGAATACGCTATCGAAGCTATAAAGGAAAGTGCAGAAATATTAGACCTCAATGCGCTTGTTCTTGATCCAAGAGGATTAGAAAAATCAGAAATTACGTTAGCTGTCTTTAATGATTTGGCTACTGTGAATTCTTGGTACATTGCTCAACCTGACGAAGAAGAAATGTACACTTTTGTGGCTAGTAATTATACAGAAATAGAAGAACTAGCGCAACGAACTGGGACAAGACATTTTGTTCGTATGGCAATGTTAGACTTGAAAGTTCCTTACGAACAGAGTAAATACAGTTTTGTTGGTGCTGCTGGGTTTATATTTACGCTTCCTACAATTTACTTTTTCCCTTACAATATATACAGAACTTTTGTAAATCATGATGCTATCATTCTGTCAGAAGTGTATGATTTGGATAGAGCTAGACCATTAGTGATGTATAACGTTTCTGGAAAACCTTTTGGGAAAACTAATATGAAACAAAATATTTTCTTCCAACTTTCTCAAATAAAATCTAAATAAAAAATATGACTATTTCTATAAAAAAAATTATGAGTAGTTTGTTGATACTTCTTAGCTTTATGTTAGTGAGTTCTTCATTATATGCCCAAAACAAACGTGCAAAAAATACATCAGTTGGATATATGGGCAAGCGTTATCTTCTTAATGCTTATTCTAATATTAACTTTATTCCTTTTGGAGATTATTATTTACCTTATAATACGGGTACCAAGGGTTTTCTTTCTTCTATAAAAATTCCTGCAGCATGGAGTTTAGAAGGAGAATACATTATCAATCGTAGATTTGGTGTTACTTTAGGTTCTACTTCTTTTCGTGCTTCTGCTTTTGATCCAGAGCAATCTGACAGGGATAACATGACTAAAGTAAGAACTAACAGTATATCAATAGGAGTCAAAAATTACTTAAAAAGAGAAGGTGGATTAGCTCCAGTAGGATTCTATCAACAGCTCCGTGTCCAACGATTAATGGGAGATAGAGAAGATTTTGTTAGAGTTGGAGAAGGTTATGTTTCTTCGAACAATAAGACTTCTATTGAAACTACCACTCTATTAGGTTATGGTGTAGGTTTCAATTTTGGAATGGGAAAAATACCTCTTTTTACAGTAGGTGCAGATTTTATGACACCTATGGGTGCTTCTAGTGCAGTTCAATATGCTTTTGGAAGTATGTTCTTTACTGCTCGTTTGGGAGTCGTTGTTCCACTATTTTAAATCATAAACCACAAATTCTAAAAATAATTTCTATTGTATAGTATAAACTTCATTGGATAGTGAGGTTGTTTAAGAATGGCTATTTTTCCATAGAAAACTGGGTTTGCAAACGTAGTTCTATGTAAAATGAATTTTCTATCTATGTTCTGTGTGTCAAAGAACGTAGTTTTTTCTATTCTTAAATAGATTTAGTATACAATAGAATTTTCACAAATAATTAATTAAAAAAAATGAAATCTATTTATAAAGTCATAATATTATCTTTTGTTCTGTTTTTATACTTGTCTTCTAGCTTTGCTCAAAACTATGAAATTATAGGAGAGTTTGAGCAAAGAATAGATCCTAATACTGTACCATCTATTTATTACGACGAGCAGAATAAAAGTCTTAGAGTTAGTCCTCGTTTTGTAAGAAATCAAGATTTTTGGGTAGATTTTAAAAAAGGTGGTAAGGTAGAAGAGATAACCTATCAAAAATTAGGAGATGGATACAATGGGAAAAAATATAAAAGAATAGGTCTGTCTTCTTTTTCTGAAAAAGACAGTATAATTTATATCTTCAAACAAAAAAATAAACCTAATTTATTTTATTTTTCATACCAAGAAGAATTAGAAGGAGATCAATCATGGACACTAGATATTTCTTCTTTGACCGACGTTAAGCTGAGAGAGGACGTTATCTATAAAGTTAAATCGCTTAAAGAGGGTGTACTTGCTATACTTTCCTTTGACATAAAAGGAGAATCAAGCAGTCATCTTATTTTAGTAGATCCAAAGACTAGAAAGATTTTTAACTTTTTGTCTATAAAAACTCAACCTAATTTTAATTCATTATCACAGGTATTCAATGACCTAACTAGTGATGGTAAGTATGTGGTTTATCAAGAATATGAACATGAGAGGTTTGAGAAAAAAGCAACAAAACATTTGAGTTTATATTATAGTGACGAGATTGGAAAACATATACAAACTTTCTACGTACAGAAATTAGGAACAGATCAAGTACAGAAGTACCAAATAGATCAGTCTAAGTATTATGTAGGAAAAGCAAAAAACTATTTATTAGAAAATGGAGAATTGCAGTGTGTAGGGCTTTATTCGGATTTACCACAAACTCGTCTTTTATCTCGCCACATGATGAGGTTTGAATCTACTTATACCAATAATGTAAAAGGAATATTTGTACAATCTTTTAAGGATGGACAAAAAAATATCGATGAAAAAATTGTACTAAATGCAGAAATAAAGAAAAAAGCTGTAACAGAGTCTGATGGTAGTATAGCACTAGCCACCTTGGTTTCTACCCCACTCAAAAAAGAAGAAAATGAAGCTATTCTGATGACGATAGAGTCAAGTCTATATTCGGATAATCAACAAAGAAGAAATAGATATGAGAAAATTACCCTTTGTATAGATAAAGATAATACAATTGATTGGTGGGATTTACTACATATAGGAAGAGGAGAAGATATTACTTCTTTAGAATTATCTTCAGCTAATAGAGAAGCTCAATCAGAAGCCAGATATATTACGTTTATGGTTAATGATGACGAAATAGAAATCTATAAGGCTACATGTGGAGATATTACCACTAAAATATTTACAATTCCGAGTAAGATTGACGGGTACAAATACTTATCAATGCAGAGATTCATGAATAAAAATAATGATACCTATGCATTATACACAAAAGGCAAAAAGAATATACTTGTAAGGTTAAAAACAGGAAAAGCCTTCACAGAGATATTAGATTAAAAATAATAAACGTTATCAAGGTTATTTTTGTATAAGGTTTTGTGCATTCGTTTGTGAGCAAGCGAATTTGTCGCTTCCTCAGAAGCGTCATTTTGTACTTTAATCACGCTTCTAAGGAAGCGTTTTTGTTCAGTTTTGAGAACGACGTAGTGCTCAGCGAAGCTAAACTGAACACACATGAATAATTAACTGTGATAACATTTAATTTGTAGAGTTTGATTTTAGTTTACTATTTTGATTATCAAGTTTTTATATTGATTTGCTTTTGCAAAAGGTCTAGTATTTCTTTGTTAGAGCAGAGTATCCTTTGTAAAGAAATAAATCCTTTTTGTTTAAATTGTTTACATTTTCTTCTAATAAATCGGACTATTTTTTGAACTTCAATCGCCAAAAATGCAAATTTTAAAAGTTTATTTTCAAATTCTTCTTTATTTTTTGTTCTAGGTTCACTAATTTTTAATACATGTTTGAGTGTTTTGAAAAACTGTTCTATATAGGTTCTATTGAACCAATGTCTTCGTAATGTTTTTGCAAAAACGGTCAAATTTGGGGTATATATAACACTTACTTTTTTTGAGCCATTTAACCTAAAAAATAATAAAACAACTTCTCTTTTTTGGCATTGATAGAACGCTTTTAGACGTAAAGTAAAAGGTGTTTTTTCTTCTTCCTTGAGATGTCTTTGCGCTTCTTGATGTTTTTTTTCTTTTTCTAAAAAAACACGATCTATATATTCTTTTGAGTTTGTTTTTTTATTATTTACTATAATAATATGATTTTTTTTAGGTACACTAATATAAATCAAACTTGTTGATTGGTTGGTACATTCTTCACTCAATGAAACATCACTATAGCCACTATCACAACTAAAATGAATAGAAGGTAATACACTATTTTCTTTAGCTAATTTTTCTTGTAACTTTCCCCAACGATTCACTAATTTTTTAGCTATTTGAATAGGTTCTTTTTTATCAGCTTTTCCTTTTTTTCTATACTCAATAGAAATTGGTTTTCGAAAATTGGACGTGAAAATTAGGTGCTAAAAGTGTTTCTAGCTCATCTTTATAATCAACGATATATTCAAAAAATGCAAGGACGTTAGTCCTAAATTTTTCAAATGTATTGTAGTATTCATAATCAATTATTTTCTTTCTCATCAACTTCCAAAGTCTTTCAATTAAGTTTAAATTAGGCGAGTAGGCAGGCAAGTAAATGAGTTCTATTTTAGAGCCATATACCCAGTCTTGCACCAAATAAGATTTGAAATAGGAGGCTTGGTCTAAGACCATATACACCTTGCTTTTATCTAAATAGGCTGCTTCTACTTTATCTAAAAATTCTCTTACACTCTCTGAATCAACTGTTTCTGATTCACTAATGAGTATATCGCTTGGATTTTGAATGTTTACTGTACCTGTCAAATTTATGCGCTTTCTACCACTACTACTTTTAATTTCTCTTTCCTCTCCTGTTGGAATCCAAGCATAATTACTTCGGGTATTCCATTGAGGATGAACAGCATCTGCGTAGAGTAGAACAGCATTTTCTGAATCTAAACGCTCTATCAAAGCCTCTATATCTTCTATAAAGTGAGTTTGAAGTTCTTTATCAGCTTTAGCAGGAACTGTTTTTGTCTTTTTATAAGAAAAACCTAGACGTTTCATCAAACTAGGAAGACTTTTAATAGCGTAATCAATACCTAAATTTTCTTTTATCCAATAAGCAATAGACTGGCAGTTTTTATGCAAGTGAGAACGAAGTTCTTTATCTAAAGCTGCCAAATCAAAACTATCCAACTTACCCCAAAAACCTAAATAATTAGAAGAAATAAAACCAGAAAGACCACAGGAATTATAACTTTTTACATAATTATAAACACTACTTAAATCAACACCTAAAAGCTCTGACAACTCTTTTGCTGACTTACCTTGGTCAAGACCTAAAAGAACAGTACAACGAATATAGTCCTTCTTTCCTGAAGAACTTTTACGATAATCTTTTAAAATATCTCGTTCAGAAATACTAAGTTGAAAATTCATAAGCTAAAAATAATCAAAATTTAGATATTTTTGAAATCTAATTACGGATGAGTATAACAAAATCAAAAAATAAAGGATAAAAAACATCTTCAATATATAATCCGAAACAAACCACTTTAAAGCCTAGAGTAGTAGCACGATACTGTCCACTAAAGAAACTTCCAAAATAATCATTTTCTCTACCTAACTCAGAGAGCCATTGACGAAAAATACTGTCATCTAAAACTGCCGTAACTCTTTTTTTTGACCAAATACTACTATCTTTTGAAGCCATTTCTTTCAATAAATGAACCACTTGAGTTTTAAATACATATTCATAAAGTACACGTATTTTGTTGATTGTCAGTTTTTTATACAACTTTTTGTAATTGATGGATACTTGACTACTTGTGATACCAAATTTGACTAAAATACTTTTCAAGGTAGGCAAACCTAGTAACTGACCTAGAAAAAATACAGTTTGCATTTTTTCAAAAAGTAATGTATCAGATTCATCTACATTAGAAATATCTAATTCTGAAAAAGAGTTCTGAAAAAGAGTAGAAGTAGCTGAAAATTCCTGTTCAAAATATTTTTTTGTCAAAGAAACTATTTTTGTGGCTATTTTTTTTTATCATTGTAGTGTATTTTACAAAATCTAATTATTTATTTTGTGGTAAAAACAAATATAGGACTTTTGCAAAATATAATTGCCGTACAGAGTTGATATTCAGCAAAATACGGCAATTTTAAACTCTACAATTTAATAAAGCCTAATGGAATTCAATTTCATTAGGCTTTATTTAAAAAAATGAAGTTCATTTTTCTAAACTTCAAAATGTGGTGTGTATAGAATTTTGAAATCCAATTTTACAAAAAATTATTAAAAACCTAATCTATTCTCCAAAAAACTGTAATTTGAAGACTTAATTTCATTTTTTACCCTTCATTTCTGTTTTTATGAAAAAAATACCTTTACTCTTTTCTACTTTAGTATTCTCTACGTTTCTATTTTCATCTTGTTCTATGGCTCAAAAAACAATATCTTCAGCGAAGAATGACTTTTCCATTCCTTTTGACACAAATAAAAATCAGACAGTTACTTATAAAGAGGGAATTGAATTTTTGAATGAATTATCAGCTGCTTATCCTCAATTTTTGCAAGTCAATGCGTTTGGAATGACTGATAGTGGTGAACCTTTGCACGAAATTATTTTTGAGGTAAATGGAAAATTTAGTCCACTTTCAGAAGCAGAGAAATCAACTAAGTTTGTTGTTTTTATAAATAATGGAATTCATCCAGGAGAATCAGATGGAATTGATGCAACTCTACTACTTTTGAGAGATTTGTGTACAAAAGAAGAAGTTAGAAATCAGTATAAGAATATCGTTTTGGTAGCTATTCCATTTTATAATGTGAGTGGTGCATTAACAAGAAACTCAACAACAAGAGCCAATCAAAATGGAGCAGAAGAATATGGTTTTCGTGGCAATGTCAAAAATTTAGACTTAAATCGTGATTTTGTAAAATGTGATTCCAAAAATGCAGAGAGTTTTACCAAAATGTTTCAAAAGTGGCAGCCTTTAGTTTATCTTGAAAATCATGTTTCGAATGGGGCAGATTATCAATATACAATGACACACTTAGCCACTCAAGCTGATAAATTAGGAGGAAAAATGGGAGAGTTTTTGAATAAAAATTTCACCCCAGCTTTAGAAAAAGCGATGATTAGTCGTAATGAAGAAATGACTCCGTATGTAAATGTTTTTGGTTATGACCCTATAAATGGGTGGGAAGGTTTTATGGATTCACCTCGTTATTCGACTGGCTATGCAGCTCTTTTTCAAACCTTTTCAATGCTGACCGAAACGCACATGTTGAAGCCTTACAACAAACGAGTAAAAGCAACTTCTATTTTTATGGAAGAACTTTTAAAATACGTTCAAACTAATGGAACAGAACTTCAAAAAATAAAGGCAGAAGACCAAAAAGAAGTCAAAACGCAGAAAGAATTTGTTTTAAATTGGGAATTGGACAAAGAAAGACATCGAATATTAAATTTTAAAGGCTATGAATCTTCAACAGAAAAAAGTAAAGTTTCAGGTTTGGATAGAATGAAATACGATACTTCAAAACCTTATGAGAAAGAAGTAAACTATTATGATGCTTTTAAACCCTCTTTAAAAATTGATGTACCGAAGGGATATTTGATTCCACTTGCTTATACCGAAGTTTTGGAGCGTTTGAAATGGAATGAAGTAGAAATAGATACTTTAATCAACGAGCAGCACAAAGACCATAAAGTAGGTGTTTATTCTATCAAAGAATATAAAACCTCTCAATCAGCTTATGAAAGTCATTATGTGCATTATGATGTTGAGCTTTCGAAAGAGATAATGACATTTGGAGAAGCTCTACGCTATCCAGAACAAAAATATGTCTTGGTCAAAATGAATCAAGCAGCTAATCGATATATTTTCGAAATGTTAGAGCCACAAGGGAAAGATTCATTTTTTGCATGGAATTTCTTTGATGGAATCTTGCAGCAAAAAGAACATTTTTCGCCTTATGTTTTTGAAGATATTGCAGCTCAAATTTTGGAAGAAAATCCTGCTCTGAGAAAAGAGCTAGAAGATAAAAAAGCAAACGATGAAGAGTTGGCAAAAAGTGCATATTTGCAATTAGAGTTTATTTATCAACATTCTATACATTATGAAAAAACACATTTAAAATACCCTATCTTTAGAATAGGAGGATAATTTTTGATTTTTATCTAATTTTCTAGCACACAGATAAAGCATTCTGTGTGCTAGTTTTGATTTGTAGCCTTTATTATTTTTCTAATTGATAATGTTGCACCAAAAAATCTTCTGAGAAACCTATTCTTTGGTACATTTTTTTTGCCATTGAGGAGGCTTGCAAAGTTGCCAAATTCATTCCTAAACGAATAGATTCATTAAGAACTTGAGACATAATTTGATTTGCAAATCCTTTTCCTCTCTTAGTAGGCAATATTCCTAAACTGTGTATTCCAACTACCTTTTCTGTAAAATGTAATAGCACTGTGCCTACCAACTCGTCTTGAGAGTAAACAGTAAAATAATTTATTTTGTGATAGGTTTTGTTAAGAGTTTCCTCGCTTATAAGATAACCAAAACATTGCTCAAATGTGGTAGACCAAGTTTTTGCATCTACAGAATTAGTTACTTTTTTCAATATCAATGGTGTTGATACTTCAAATAAATCATTGAGGTATAAATTCATTCCATACTGAACTCCTCTTTTTATAAAACCATTCCTTGTAATCAAATCATTGTTCTTATCTCCATTTGTATCAAAATAAGAAAATATAAGCATTGATGAGTTAAGATTTATCAACTCTGATATTTTAGATAAATCTTCTGATTTAAGTTCAGCGTCATTATTTAACCAAATTTTATTGGGCCATTGAGAATTTTGGATATAACCATAACTAATGTTATGCTGAACATCATAGGTTTTAAAAATACTGCTTGTTGTTGTCCAAAGAGAAGTTAGATTAGTGATATTTGCTTGTATTGTATTCATTATTAGTTGTCGTTAATTAAAATAATTCCAGTTATTATCACTAAAATGCCTATTATTCTTTTGGTTGTGATAGGTTCTAATGGTAGATTGAGCCACCCAAAATGCCCAGCAAGTAAAGAGAAAAGAAGTTGTCCACAAAGTCCAGCAACAATCATTTTAGAAACACCTAATCTAGGAATTGTATAAAAATATAAGGAAATTCCAATGAAGCTAAAAAGTCCTCCAATAAACCATAAATACCACGGTATTTGATAAATTAGATTAAATGTTATCCTATCTTTTGTCATAGAAAAAATAAATAGACTTCCAAAAAAAGCACTACTTATTGAGGTAGCAATCACAGCTAAAACAGGTTGCTTTAATAAACTGCCTAGTTGAGAATTGAAACCAGCTTGAATGGCTAAAAAAACACCACCTGTAAAGGCTAATAGATATAAGAGTAATAATTTCATATCCCAAAATTAAGCGATAGATTTATGCTTTGCCTTTACATAGGTTGAGAGGAAATTATTTTTTTAACTCATTTCGAATACGACTGAGTTGTGTGGGAGTAATTCCAAGATTTGAGGCTATATAATGAAGAGGAACTCTTTTTTCAATATTGGGATGTTGTTCCAAAAACTCTAAATACCTTGTTTTAGCATCTTTTGTTATTATATCAATTTCACGTTTTTCTTTATCTATTACCCAGTTTTTTTCAAGATATGCAATGTAAAAGTTTTTTAGGTCAATATCTTTTGCTATCAATTTTCTATATTCATTATAATCAAAGCTAATTACTGTACAATTCTCAATTGCTTCTAAGCTAAATTCAGAAGGTTTATTGGTTAACATTGATACTGTCGAACCCACAAAATTTCCCTCTAAAAAGATATTTTTATGATAGGCTTTTCCGTCTTCGCAAATAAAATAAGCTATAATACTTCCACTGTACAACAGATAAAGTGTTTTGGCTGTTTGTCCAATAGTAAGCAAAAAATCTTTTTTATGTATATATTCAATATTTGCATTAGACTCAAGTAATGCAATAGATTCATCACTTGCAGGATAATACTGCAAAATAAATTTTTTCAAAAATTGGAAATGTTCGTCTGTTAACTTCATAGTTATTGAATCATAATTTTTGTAAAATAAATAAATTTTACCTTATGAAAATACCATTTATAATTTTATTCTTTGGATTAATTCTTAATTCATCAAATCAAACGCACCCTGCTTCATTTAGTTATGACGATGAAAAATTTTACAAAGGACAAACTAAAACTTTGGATTTGAAACAGTTATCCTGTAGAGTTTATGACAATTCAAACATTATTGTAATAGATAGTTTATATTTCTTTTTAAAGAAACATCAAGAATTGAAAATTGAGATTGCAGCTTATTCAATTTGTAGAGGAAGTGAAAAATACAATTTACTTTTTACAGAGCGAAGAGCAAATTCTATAAAACAGTTTTTAAGAGAAAAAGTAATAGATGAAAGTAGGCTTTTTGCAAAAGGGTATGGAAGATTCCTTTTCAAAGATTGCCAAGATTGCAATGAATGTAAAGAGGAAAAAGTTGAGATTACAAATGGTTTAGTAGAAGTTATACTCCTTTGAAAAAATAAAAAATAGATTGGTAAAATAGTTTAATTAAAACATAGAATTATTCAGTTTTTATATAAAGGTTTTTCAAAAAAAAAACGTATATTGTTAAATCTATTTGTTTTAGAATTTAGGATTAAATTCTTCTAAGTAAATGTTTAAGCACCTCGTCTGCTAAAATTAATTTATCCCTTTTACTATTAAATGCCTGTATATTCTAGAAAATCTTATACTTTTAAATATTCTTTATTTGGTATAGCATTTGGTTTTTGTTTTCCTGTTTTTTCCTTACTCTTTGATACTTTATTTCTCAAAGACTTGCCTTTTAGTGCTGAGAGTTTTGTAAGTATTCATCATCTAAATCCACTTCATTTTATAATAGATAGTGCGCCTATTTTTTTAGGAATAGCTTTTGGATTTGCAGGACGTAATCTTGATGAAGTAACTGAAGTAAGACAAGATGTAGAAACATATAATGAAGAATTATTACAACAAAATCAAATTGTTACACAGTATTCGCACGAGCTACAAGCGCAAAGTGATAAAATAAAAGACCAACGTGTACAAGTAGAAAAACTTTTTTCTGATATACAAGCAAGTGTTCGTACTGCTGAAAGGTTGCAACTTGCTCTTCTTCCAGACCTCTCAAACTTGCAAGCTGCTTTTGATGAAGTATTTATTTTCTATAAGGCAAAAGATATTATTAGTGGTGATTTTTATTGGTTCAGAAGTGTTACTCTAGAAAACAAAGAGTATAAAATAATAATTGCAGCAGATTGTACAGGACACGGCGTACCAGGAGCAATTATGACAATTGTAGGTTATTTTTTGTTAGAAAGAATAATAGAAAAAGAAAAAATTGTAATGCCTAACGAAATTTTAGAAGCTCTTAATGAAGGCATTACAGAAGCATTTACATCCTCTTCATCTTCAGATAGAAGTATAAAAGTAAGAGAAGGAATGGATGCATCTATTTTAGTTGTGAATGAATCAGATAAAAAATTATATTACGCAGGTGCAAATCGTCCTCTTTATTATAGAAGTCCTATGGATGAAACTATTCAAGTGATTAAAGGAAGTCGTGCTGCACTAGGAGGAGAGAGAAGAAAGAAAGAAAAAATATTTACACTCAATACTTTAGAATATCAAAAAGGGAGTCATTTTTACTTATTCTCTGATGGCTACCCTGACCAGTTTGGAGGAAAAAATGATAAAAAATTTGGAAGTAAACGTTTTCGTCAACTTCTAAACGAAAATCCTTCTGAATCAATGAGTCAAATACATAAAGAAATAAAATCTGCCTTTGAAACATGGAAATACCAAACTTCACAAACAGATGATGTAGTGGTGGTAGGAATTAAAATAAAGTAATAATGTGAATAAGTCATACTTTATCTACAGAAATATATTTCAAAAGATAATTTATCCTAACTCTTCGTTTTATCTATTTACATTTTTTAAGACAGTAAATTTATTCCAATTGCCACACTTCTTTACTTCCTTTCGTCTTTCTAACAATTAGGTAAGTTTTTGTCTTCTTAGTCAAGAACTTCAATAATTTTACTAATTAATATGCCTTTTTGAAGGTTTTGAGAAAATAGAAAACTGAATTTGGTGAATCTTTTTGTAACTTGCGCCCCAAATTATAATGTCTTAAATCTGACTAAACTACAAGTAGTATAGTTTTGTTACGAAAGTAATCTGTAACTAGGCATTTAAAAGGTGGTTATAATAACCAAAAGGAAAGCAAAAAGGCAAGTTAAACTATGAAATCAGCTAAAAAAGAAAACACTTCAAAAAAGATAGAAAACTTTACAGCATTTGTTCCAATATCTTCTCGTACAAAAGAAGAAGTACAAGAATTATTGGATAAAAGTCGTATGCCTTCTCACGTTGCTCTTATCATGGATGGAAACGGAAGATGGGCAAAACAAAGAGGTTTTTCTAGAATATTTGGACACAAAAATGCTGTCAAAGCAGTCAGAGAAGCAATAGAAGGCTGTGTGGAAATGGGCGTAAAATACCTAACTCTCTACACATTTTCTACTGAAAACTGGCAGCGTCCTGAAGATGAAATAAACGGATTGATGCAGCTTTTAGTTTCAACATTGCGAAGTGAAGTAAAAGAGTTGAGTGAAAAAGGTGTGAAATTGGGAGCAATAGGTGAACTAGAATCTCTTCCTAATAAATGCCAAATTCAGCTTGATGAATCTATTGCCAAAACAGCACACAATGATAGACTAGTTTTGACACTTGCTTTGAGTTATAGTGGACGTACAGAAATGAAAACGGCTATTCAAAAAATTGCTAAGAAAATAGAACAAGGAGAAATTAAATCAAGTCAAATAGATGAGGATTTAATTGCAAATCATCTTTATACAGCTTCTATTCCTGATCCAGAACTTCTTATTCGTACAAGTGGTGAGATGAGAATTAGTAATTTCTTACTTTGGCAACTTGCCTATTCTGAACTTGCTTTTCTAGATGTTCTTTGGCCTGATTTCAGAAAAATACATTTATTTGAAACGCTCCTCAGTTATCAAAATAGAGAAAGACGTTTCGGTAAGACAAGCGAACAATTCGAAGACAAATCAAACACATAAAAATAACACAATAAATAATAATAGTCAAATATCAAATTAGCTCTAAAAAATAAAAAGTTTGTAGTAACTACATTTATGAAAAAGCTACGCTATTCTACTCATTCACTATCTTCATACGATTTTATGTATTCATATAATTCATTGCATTCTATAAAAAATAAATACTCAATTAGTTTTGTTTTTTTTCTTCTTATCTCTTTTTTATTTTTGAGCAGTTCTGTATCTGTTTTTGCTCAAACAACTCCTTTTAAAGGTTTGGGAGGATTTGAAACTACCTCTACAAAAGATTTTGATTATGCTAACCCAAAAGAATATACCATTGGAGGAATTAGTGTAAAAGGAGCTAGTTATCTTGACCCAAATGCACTTATTTCACTTACAGGGTTGCGTATTGGAGATAAAATAAAACTTCCAGGAGAAGATATTGGACTTGCTATTCGCAAACTTTGGAAACAAGGACTTTTAGGAGATGTTAGCATAGAAGTAGACAAAATTGAAGCTGAAAAAGTATTTTTAAAACTTATCTTAACAGAAAGACCTAGACTTTCTCGCTTTGAGTTTACAGGAATACCTAAAGGTCAAAAAAGCACATTAAAAGACAAAGTAACACTTGTTCGTGGACGTATTGTCAATAATGTTATTCTCAAAAATACAGAAGTAGCTATCAAACAACATTACATTCAAAAAGGATTTAGAAATGTAGAAGTTAATATTGTTCAGAAAAAAGATACTACTTTAGCAAACAGTGTTCGTTTAGAGATTGATGTAAACAAAGGCAAAAAAGTAAGAATACAAGACATTGAAATTGAAGGAAATGCAGCAATTACAGATAAAAAGCTCAAACGTAAACTCAAGAAAACAAAAGAATATTCACCTTTGAATATATTTAGGTCTTCCAAATTTATTCCTAGTGAATTCAAAAATGATAAGAAAAGCCTTATTGCTTATTATAATAAAGAAGGATATAGAGATGCTTATATTATTTCAGATACTGTCAAAACAGTAGAAGACGGAGTAAAAATAAAAATGACTGTCAATGAAGGAAATAAGTACCACTACAGAAACATTACTTGGTCAGGCAATTATATTCATTCTGATACTCTTTTAAATTCTGTTCTAGGTGTTCGTAAAGGAGATGTTTATAACCCAGAAGATTTACAAAAACGTATGTCTTATAATCCTACAGGTTTGGATATTACTTCTCTTTACATGGATGATGGTTATTTATTCTTCAATGTTCAACCAATTGAAGTTAGAGTAGATAATGATTCAATTGATATTGAAATGAGAATCTATGAAGGCGACCAAGCAACAATTAGCAAAGTAATTGTTACAGGAAATACTCGTACAAGAGATCATGTTATTCTGAGAGAAGTTTATACATTACCAGGTCAGAAATTTAGTCGTTCAGCACTTCTTCGTACACAACAACAACTTTCTCAGTTAGGCTATTTTGATGCAGAAACAATCGGAATCAACCCAATTCCAAATGTAGCCGACGGAACTGTAGATATTCATTATTCAGTAGAAGAAAAACCAAATGACCAAATCGAACTTTCTGGTGGTTGGGGAGGTGGAGCAATTGGCTTTATCGGAACACTAGGACTTACCTTTAACAACTTTTCTTCTAGTCGTTTATTAGACTTTAGTTCGTGGTCACCACTTCCACAAGGAGATGGACAACAAGTTTCTTTACGTTTTCAAGCAAGTGGACGTCAGTTTCAAACTTATTCATTCTCTTTTACAGAACCTTGGTTAGGAGGTAAAAAACCAAACTCATTCTCTGTTAGCTTACAACATTCAGTTCAGAATCAGATTAGTAGTCTTACTAGAGAAAGCACAGGTAACTTTCAAGTTTCAGGTATTACACTTGCATTAGGTCGTCGTTTAAGAGTTCCTGATAACTATTTTACACTTAGTAATTCATTGGCGTATCTGCGTTATGGTCTAAATAACTATACAAGAGCTAATTTTAGAAATATTACTGATGGTAGTTTTAATAGTATAGTTTTCAATACTACTCTGTCACGTTCAAGTGTAGATAGTCCAATTTATCCTCGTAATGGAGCAAGTATTTCACTTAGTGTAGGACTTACACCTCCTTTTTCTTCCTTTAGAAATATAAATTATGAAACAGCAGAAGATTCAGAAATTTTTAAATTTGTAGAATATCACAAATGGATGTTTGATAATTCGTGGTACACACCAATTGTGGGTGATTTGGTGTTTAGTGCAAGGTCACACATGGGCTTTATTGGTTCATATAATAAAAAAGTTCCTATTAGTCCTTTCGAACGCTTTATTTTAGGTGGTTCTGGTTTAGGATTTGGTAACTTACTTTTAGGTTCTGATATTGTAGGACTGAGAGGTTACGAAGATAATTCAGTTGTTCCGAGTGATTCTAGAAGTGAAGGTGGTGTAGCTTATAATAAATTTGTAATGGAACTGCGTTATCCTGTTACTCTTAATCAAGCTGCTTCTATTTTTGTACTTGCTTTTGCAGAAGGTGGAAACAACTGGAGTAGCTTTAAGACTTTTCAACCTTTTGATTTGAAACGTTCGGCAGGAGTTGGCGCACGTATCTTTATGCCTGCTTTTGGTCTCTTAGGTATTGACTGGGCGTATGGTTTTGACCAAATACCTGGAAATCCAAATGCAAATGGAGCGCAATTCCACTTTACTATTGGACAAATGATTCGTTAAACAGTTATCAGTAAATAGTTACCAGTAATCAGTTTTTTACAGTAATCAGTTACCAATTATCAGTAACCAGTTAATTTCTAATACAGAATTAATTACTTTTGGAATTGAATTATTAAATGAAAAAAAGAGCTTATGGAAAAAGGCAAGAGTTTGGTTTATGATAAGGCGTATCTTTTTGCTATTCGTATTGTAAAAGCATTTCAGTTTTTACAGAATGATAAGCGAGAATATAACTTATCAAATCAACTCGTTCGATGTGGAACTTCCATAGGTGCAAATATAGCAGAGGCAAACGGTGCAATTTCTGATAATGATTTTTCTGCAAAAATGAGTATTGCTTATAAAGAATGTTTAGAAACTAAATATTGGCTCAATCTTTTGAAAGATACAGGCTATATAGACATCAAAATATTTGAAAGTATGATAATCGATGCAGAAGAAATTTCTAAAATGCTATTTGCTATCTTAAAAACAACAAGAATCAATAAACAGTGACCAGTCAATTTCTATATGACTATAAACTGAAACTAAAACAGTCAATTTATCTTAGTAATTGTTAAAATATACGTATTAACTGGTTACTATTAACTGATTACTGGTAACTGTAAAAAACTTGGCAATGATTTTGAATTTTATACTTATATATGATGAAAATTCCTTTTAAAAAAAATATCGCTTTTACTTTTTCTACTCTTTTTTTAGTAGGATTATTTGCTTTGAGTAGTTTTAATACAGCTTCTGCACAGCGTTTTGGTTTTATTGATTCTCAAAAAATATTAGAGCGTTTGCCCGAATATTCACAAGCCAATACAGAGCTTGAAGAAATGACAAAGCAATGGAAAGCCGAACTAGCCAAGAAAGAACAAGAAATATTGGATAGTCGCACAAAATTGGAAGCTGAAAGAGTGCTTCTGACAGAAGAAATGTATGTCGAAAAACAAAAAGAAGTTCAGAAAAAAGAAGGTGATTTGATTGCTTACCGAGAAAGTATCTTTGGTGCAAACGGAATGCTTTTTAAGAAAAGACGTGAACTTATTCGTCCAATTCAAGACAAAATAATGGAGGCTGTTCGTATTGTTTCCTTACAAAAGAAGCTTCATTTTATGTTTGATAAAGCAAGTGACTTACACATGCTTTTCTATGACGATACTTATAACTTTACTGATTTTGTCTTAGAAGAATTAGGAATACAAGACCCTAATATTTCTATTGATAAAGGATAAACAAGTAATTACAACAATAAAAATAAATTTCCCTTCAAACTCACTTAAAACAAATTGTATCAAAATTATGAGAAAAATAATTTTATCTCTAAGTCTTTTATTTGCTTTTGTAGTATTCCAAAATACACAAGCAACAGCTCAAAACCTTAAAATTGGTTATGTACAAGTAGATTCGGTAGCTAGTATGATGCCTGAATACAAAGCCTCTAGTTCAGAATTAGAAGGATTACAAAAAGTAATTCAGAAAAATTTGCAAGGAGAATATCAAAAATTACAGGCAAGACAAGAAGAATTGAAAAAAACGGTAACAAACGAACAACAACAAGCTGCTGCACAACAAGAACTTCAAGAGTTGTTTGCAAAATTTGAAGATCAACAGAAGCAAGCAGAAGAGCGTTTTAATAAAAAACAAAATGACTTACTTTTTCCTATCTACGCCAAAATCCGTGAAGCAATTAAAGAAGTAGGAAAGGAAAATAACTATGTTCTTATTTTGAATGAACTTGATGGTACAAATACTGCCTATATTTTATATTCAGCAGAAGGAACAGATATTACTGACCTAGTTGTCAAAAAATTAGGACTTTAATCAACTTCTGAATTCTCACAACAATTAAATTTAATTAATTACTTACCTTTGCAGAATTATTTTTATGAAAGCCTACTAATAATAGAGGAAAATCATAAAATCTATATAATTCATTTATCATAAAACAAACGATGAAAAAGATATTCCTTTTACTCACTTTATTTGTGTTCGTTGCTTCAGTGCAAGCACAAGATATAAAAATTGGTTATACAAGTGCTTATTTGATTTTGCCTCACGTTCCTGCTTATATGAAAGCGCAAGACTCACTCAAAAAGACTGAAACTGCTCTTACAAATACGCTTATGGAGAAACAAAAAGAGTTTGAAGCTAAAGTAAAAAAGTTTGAAGTGGATCGTCAAGACCCAAATGCAATTCCTGTTCTTTTAGAAACTCGTGCAAGAGACTTACAAAAAATGCAACAAGAAATTGCACAAGAGCGTGATCTATACACTCAAGAGCTTCAAAAGATGCAATCTGCATTACAAACTCCAATCCTTCAAAAAGTAAAAACTGCTATTGAAGAAGTAGGAAAAGAGAATGGCTATACATTTATTTTGAGTAGTCAAGACGGAATGGGACAAGATAACTTTTTGTTCTCTACTGATAAAATTGATGTAACTCTTTTGGTTTTGAATAAATTAGGCATAAAAATGACAGCAGAGCAGTTAGAAGCTGCAAATGCTAAATTAGAAGCAGAAGCAATAGCTGCTGAAAAAGCTGCTCAAAACTAAGATTAAAATTGATTTTTTAAATCAGACAAAACCTTATTCTGAAAAAGAATAAGGTTTTTTGCTTTTTTGATAGAAATACGATAGCTTTATTTGATTAATTACAAACCTATACCGTTTTCAAAATCTTATAGGTTTAAGTGGAGTTGTAGAAAATTTATGTTATATTTAAAATCATGAAAATATCTGTAAAAATAATCTTATTTGTTTTAGTTATTCTTGTTACTATTGCAGCAACAGAAGTATATCAACGTGGACAAATGATAGATAGTGTCCATATTTTGGTACGCAATGCAGCACAAAATCCTCAAGATACTTCTCATTTTTTGACAGAAGTAGAAATATTAAAATTGGTTCGTCAGGATGCAAAAATTGATGTAAACAACCTCAAAGTTAAAGAGATAGATACCGAAAAAATTGAAAACTCCATAAAAACCAATAACTTTGTAGCAAGTTGTCAAGTAGCTATAGATTCAAAAGGAATTTTACATATAGAAGTAGAAGAACTCAAACCTCTTGCACGAATTTTGAACAAAAACTCAGCAAATGGTGCTTATATTACCGAATCAGGAAAACTAATTCCTCTTTCTACTAATTTCACAGCACGAGTTATGTTACTTTCTAGTCAGAAAAGTAATGATACAGAGCTTTTGGATACTGCTTTTTGGAGAACTCCAGATGGAAAATTATTTATAAATGCTCTCAAAGAAATAGATAAAAGAACATTTTGGAAAGCTCAGATTACACAACTAGAAAGAGATAGTAAAGGAAATTTGATAGCTTATCCACAAGTGGGCGAACAGCTCATTGAGTTAGGCTCAGCTAGAAATATGGAAGATAAACTTACTCGTTTGAAAACGTTTTATGATAAAATTATTCCAATAAAAGGATGGGGAAGTTATCAAATGGTAAGTGTTAGATACGACAATCAGATTGTCTGTAAATAAACTTTAAAATATAAAATCAATTAATGATGTCAATCGTTTTCATAAAAACAAGACATTCATTTTTATATAAAGACGTATGCAAAATCAAAGAATAGTAGCAGGATTAGACATCGGAACAACAAAAATTTGTGTTATCGTAGGCAGAATGAATGAATACGACAAACTAGAAGTATTAGGCGTAGGACAAGCTGTTTCCGAAGGTGTAAAAGAAGGAATTATTAGCAACATTAATAAAACGGTTGCAGCCATTACGCAAGCTGTGGAAGAAGCTGAACGTAATTCAGGCGTAAATTTGCGTATCGTAAACGTAGGAATTGCAGGAAAGCATATCAAAAGTTCGGTGCATCATGGAGGCATTACAAGAAGCTCAAAAGATGGTGAAATTACTCCTTCTGATGTAAATCGTCTTACAAATGATATGTATCGCATCGTAACTGAAGCAGGAACAGATATTATTCATGTTATGCCTCAACATTATACTGTGGATTATGAACCAAATATAAAAGACCCTGTCGGAATGGCTGGCGTAAAGCTAGAAGCTGATTTTCATATCATTACAGCTCAAACAAATGCGATTCGAAACATCAAAAAATGTGTTCAGCGAGCAGGTTTAGAAATTGAAAATCTGATTCTTGAACCGTTGGCATCTGCACTTTCTGTTTTGAGTGAAGAAGAAAAAGAAGCGGGGGTTGCTATTGTTGATATTGGTGGAGGAACTACTGATTTGGCTATTTTTATTGATGGAATTATTCGTCATACTTCCGTTATTCCATTTGGTGGAAACATTATTACTTCGGATATCAAACAAGGTTGTGCTGTAATGCAAAATCAAGCAGAATTATTAAAAGTAAAATTTGGTCGTTGTTTGGCTAAAGATGCACCTGATAATGAAGTAGTTTCTATCCCAGGGCTTCGCAATCGTTCTTCAAAAGAAATTTCTATCAAAAATCTGTCTTATATTATTGAGGCAAGAATGGAAGAAATTGTAGAACTTGTTTATAGTGAAATCGTTCGTTCGGGTTACAAAAATCGATTGGCTGGTGGAATTGTTCTTACTGGTGGAGGTTCGCTTTTACAGTATTTGAAAGAACTTTTTGAGTACAAAACAGGCTTAGATGTTCGTATTGGTTATCCAAACGAATATTTGGGAAGAAGTCAGTCAGATTCGGTCAAAAATCCAATGTATGCAACAGGTGTAGGCTTAGTTTTGGCAGGTTTTAGAACGTTAGATGACAGAGATGTTTATCAAAGAAATTATGATCAAATAAGCCAAACACCAACAACAGGTTATGAAATTAATAGCCAAGGACAAGAAGTAAAAAAACAACCTGAGAAAGTAGCAGGAGGATTTTTTGCAAATATCTTAAAAAAGACAAAAGAACTTCTCATTGATGATTTTGATGATAAAAGCACCTATTAATAAAAATAAAAAACAGACTTAAACTTTACTTTAAGTCTGTTTTTTTTGATTGAAATTAAATTAGTAACCCAAATCTATATTTATATCTTCCAGTTCCCAGTTCGCCTTGAGTTCTAATTCTCTTGTTAGGGTTAGAACAGGTTCAGGTATAGTACGTTCTTTAAAATCTCCGTTATCCCATTTTCCATTTGCATTTGTATCAACAAGCACTCGTATAGTCTTTTTTCCAGGTAATAAATTTTCAAACCTATATTTTCTTATGTTTTGAAGTGTCTGTTCTACATTTCCTTTAGCATCAATTACTTCAATGATAAAATTGTCATATTTACCTAAAACTTCGCCACTAATTACACCATAATCAGATAATTTTCCCTGCGTATATTCTAAATTTTTATTGTCTTTTAGGGTATCATTTTCTACTGAAACAAAAGTATTTGAACGAATTTGTAATTGAAATGCTTTTTCTTTTTCAGTAGAAAGTTCTATTGATTTGATAAATGAAATTTCAGTTCTGTTTTTATTAAACTTCCAATCTGCTGCTGTGGTTCGGTTTCCCGTGCTATCTCCCTTAAAACCTATTACAATACTATCATATTGCATAGTTAGGATAGGCTTACTAAATAGAAATTTCAAATTAAGTCCTTCTGTAGGAATAATAGGAGTGTTTGAGGGAGGATCTTCTCGGAAAGTAAAAGGTGATTCACGAGGTTTTCTAACTGTGCCAAACTGAACAGTTAGAGTTGTATCAATTCTATTTCCAATCGAATCTGTAAAAGACATGAGAGCAGAAATAGAATCTTCTGTATTCATATTTCGATTATAAAAATTGATATATTCGTCTTGTAAAACAGGATAAAATAAGGTATCATAATCAGCGTCTTTTCCTTCATCTTGATATTCAATGGTATAATCAGCTACATTCTTATTAAATTTGATTTCAAAATACTGTGCTCGTTGCCTTGCACCTGACAATTTAAAAGGTAAAATATCATATCGTATTACTTTAAAATCAACTCCTGAATAGCTTGATTTTATTTGCAAAGGCTCTTCATAAAACCCAATCAATTCAGTATTTTTGTTATAAATGTAATCTCTTTTGTCCTTAGGTTCTACCAAAGCATAAACTTTATACTTTCCAGCTTTTATATTTTCAATAGCATATCTTCCCATCGAATCAGTCAAAGAAAAATAAAGAGGACGACGGTTATCAATATCAAAAGAATCTGCTTCACTATCATTATAGGCATATAGTCCTACCATGGCGTTTTCTAGCTTATTTCCTCTCATAAGACTTGAAACTGTTCCTGTAATGAGTAAAGAATCTATTTTATCTCCTGTGCTGAAAGCAAGTTTGATATTTTTAGGAACATTTTTTTCATTAAAATCAACTACTCCTTTTCCAAAAGAAAATGTATAAGTTGTATTTTCTGCAAAAGGTTTATCAAACTTTAAAGTCAGACGATTTCTTTTGACAGTTGATTTATATGTACCCTCTATAAAAGGCGAAATTTGTAACTCTTCTTGTAACTTTTGTGTTGTAATATCTTCATCAAACTCCAAAATAATCATATCGCCATTAAAATTAGTCGATTGGTCATTTGGATACGTAGAAATGAGTTTTGGTGGTGTAATATCCTTCAAGCCTCCTGTGGGCATACTTTGGCTTGCACAAGCAGCTAAGAAAAAAATAAACGTAATAGAAGCCAACAGATAAGTAAAAGGGCAAACGAAATGATTGAATTTCATATATTAACTAATCGAATAATGTCAGAATAAAAAGTTGTAGCTGAATAATTCTTCAAAATTACTAAATTCGTTTAGCAAGAACAGTATTTCTGAAAATTAAAGACGATTAAAAATAAGTAAAAACTCTAAAGAGAAAAAAATAAGAAAATAAAAATGACATTAAACGCTGATAGTGAGCAAGTTATGAGATTTGTGAAAAATAATTCAAAAATAAATCATTTTTTTTAATAAAATACTTGACTCATATTAGTTTTGTGGCTACCTTTGCATTCTCAATTCGGGTAAACAAGTCTTAAAAGTAAAGACAAATTTATCTAAAAATAAAGAAAAAAATAGCAAAAGCTAAAAAATGGGCCTATAGCTCAGCTGGTTCAGAGCATCTGCCTTACACGCAGAGGGTCATAGGTTCGAATCCTATTGGGCCCACATTTTTTAGAAAATTATTTTTATTTATTCTATACTATTGAGAAAATTAAAATGGGCCTATAGCTCAGCTGGTTCAGAGCATCTGCCTTACACGCAGAGGGTCATAGGTTCGAATCCTATTGGGCCCACATTTTAAGAAAATTAGAAAGGTTTTAAAAAACTACTCAAGATTATTCACTTGATTATTTTTTAAAACCTTTTTTTTATGTCTAATTTTGTTTGTGAATTTATTTTTTCAAAATCAACTTTAAAAAATTATGTCAGTAAAAATTCCAAAACTACCAAAGCTAGATGATTACGAAGCTATTATTTTTGATTTGGGAGGAGTAATCATTAATCTGAATTATAAAAAAACAGAAGAAGAATTTAAAAGACTTTTTGGAACTGATTTTTCAGAAATGTATTCAAAGCAAGGACAGACAGAGATTTTTAATAGATTGGAAACAGGAGATATTTCTGAAGAACAGTTTGTAGAATCTATGAAAAATTTATCTTCTAAAGAAATTTCACATCAAGAAATTATTACAGCTTGGAATGCTATGCTTTTGGATATTCCCAAAGAAAGAATAGAGCTTTTACAAAAAATTGGAAAAGAAAAACGTATTTTTTTATTGAGCAATACAAATGAAATTCATAAAAAGGCTTTTGATAAAATTGTTTTAGAATCTCATCAAATGGACAGCTTAGAATCACTTTTCGAAAAGGCTTATTTTTCTCATTTGGTCAGAATGCGAAAACCAAACAGAGAAATTTTTGATTTTGTAATTCAAGAAAATAACTTGAATCCTCAAAAGACACTTTTTATAGATGATAGTCCACAACATATTGAAGGCGCACTCTTGACAGGTCTGAATGCGTATCATTTGGAAGTTTCTACGCATTCTATTTTAGATTTGAATTAAACTTGACATAAAAAAATATCCTTCATCATTTTTTTGATAAAGGATATTTCACTTTTAGATAGAAAAGCCGTTGTTGGGATTTTAGCGAAGTGACACCAACAACAGGATAATTACTCTTTTTCTACTTTTACAAATTTGGTACGAGTAGGTGTAGTTACTTTTACTAAGTACATTCCTTTTGCTAATCCTTCTAAAGACATATTGATTTTAGATGAATTGATGCTTGTTTTTGTTTTTAAGAGCATTCCTATACTATTATAAATTTCTATTTTATAGGTTGTATTTGCTAGATAAATTTCATTCAAATCAATTGTAAAGTCATTATCTGTAGGGTTTGGATAAATTTTTATTCCTCCCTCTACACTTCCATCAATTTTGGCACTTACTACAGGACTTGCTTTTACTTTTCCATTATTATCAATTTGATTGAGGTAATAATAATAGATTTGATTTGTCTTGACTTCGTCATCTTCAAAAGAATATACATTTGACTTGTTTTGAGCCATCCATCCTATTTTTACAAAATTTTTGTTATCAGTTGAACGCCAAACTTCAAAACCTTTGTTATCTATTTCATTTACTGTTTTCCACTCTATCAAAATAGAACTAGGAAGTAATGGTTTTGCAGTAAGAGAAAGTAATTCTATTGGTAAAATAACTAAGTCTAAGGTCATCGGAACACCAAAATCAGAGAATCCAGACATCCATTCCATCGATGTCGAAACAACGGAATTATCATAACAAAGAGCTGGAAAATTTGGAATTGACCAAGGATCTGTATTTAAAGAACGCTTCATAATTGCTGTTTTTGTACTTCCACAAGTACCTGCATTGGTATAGGCATTATTATAGAGAGTTAGTCTATAACTTCCATTTCCAGTAACTTTAGTAGTCAAAGTAGAATCGGCATACGCAGAAAGTGTCCAAAAACCATGGTCTAAAACAGGACAACTTCCAAAGGTAGCTTGACAGCGATATTCAGTAGGCGAATTAGGCGTACTTCCATATTGATTAAAATAACTCAGTATGTATTTTGTATCTGTAATTGGATTTTGAAACTCTACTTTTGCTCTCTCATATTGTAGAGGAGAAATAGTACAGGTTCTAGTTTTATGGTCTGCAATTCCAAAGCCATCTTCTAAGTCATAATTTCCTATAAGTTCTGGTGGTATTGTACATTCATAACGCACACAATAGTTAGAAGCTATTTCTGCTTGCGCTCTAGCTACATTCCAAATACGTATATTGTCGTATTTTCCAGATAAATACCAATTACTTCCTGCATCGCTTCTATATCTACCTACATAAAATTTGTTATTTGTTGCAGCCGTAAGAGTAGTATTTAAGTTAGTGACATTATAACTAGCTGTAGAAACTTCATTTCCATCTATATACACTACTATTTCTGAGCCATTGTATGTCATGGCAAAGTGATGCCAATTATAAGTAGTTGTCGCTGTACTAATCAATCCATTATACGTAAAATCTTTTACAATTCCTCCTCCTAAATCTATTCTAAACTGATTAGTTGTTCCGTTTTTACGAAGTGCAAAGAGTTGTTTGGGCTTGTCTGTACCCATATAAAAAATTGCTCCATTACTTGGACTTGGGTTTATGGAAACCCAAGCCTCTAAAGTACGTGGATTGTCTCCCAAAATAGCTACATCAGCAGGAAATTGTAAATGTCTTGCATTAACAGCATCAGTTACAGCAGATGAATTATCTGTTAGATGAATAATATGATTGTTAGGAAATGGATTTAACTGACAAAATTTATCAGCTGTTGCAGTAGGTATTACCCAGTTGGTGGCAATAGTATTTACAATGCTTGCTCTTTTATTAGTTGCTATTACAGCATTACCCAAATTTTCAACAGCTAATCCAACAGGAAAATCATATATTCCCATTGTGTTTATGGCTCTTCTTAATTTTCCTCCTACAAAACGGTCATTCGAACTGTTAGTTGCAACAAACCCTAGTATTGAATTTGGATTTGGATTATGAACTACCACTTCTTTATTTCCTTCTGTTTGTAATATTCCTCTTATGAAATTAAGTGAACCTGTTTTACTAATAACCATATTTTGAGTTCCTGCATCAGATACTTTTACTCGTGGAACATCAAGGGAGTTAGTTTGGTTATTGATGCGTAAATTCTCAAAATTTCCTTGTCCTGTAGCTGTTCGTGTATAGGTTTGTGGTTGCAGACCAATAAATTGTAGAGTAGAACCCAAAGGCATAAAAAGAGTTCCTGAATGCACCATATCTCCACAAACATCTAAACGTTGTCCTGGATTAATAGTTATATTTGCACCATTTTCTATGATGATGTTTCTACATGAACGATTCGCTTTTACAATCGGAAAAGATACTGGAGCTACTCCATTTACTAAAGCAGGAATAACAATATCTTGGCTACAATCTGGAATTCCTGTTTGTCCACAAGGCGCACTCCAATTAGAAAAAGCCCCATATTCCCCAGGTTTTGTAAGGTCATCACCTACCCAAACATATTCTACTGTTCCTACACAAATTGTATCATAAACAAAACACTGCCCCAAATCTACTCTTACAATATAATCTTTTGTTCTTCGTACGTCTACTGTGATTTGGGGTGTAGTTTCTAAGGTTGGATACCACAAATAACCAATAGCTCCATACGTTTCAGCATCTAAAGTAGTATTCGAACCATAAAAAATACTAATATCAGGACCTAAATTGAGAGAGTTAAAGGCAGAAAAATAACCATACCGACAACCACTAGTTGCAGCTCCATTTGTTACTCCCAAATGAAAAAGAGTGCTTGTATTAGTAATAGAAGCAACTCCTAAACTTGCTACTTGAGCAGTTGTTAGGGTGATGCGAGCTGATTTCCAACCTGTTGCACCTGCTACGTTAGTAAAAGCACTTGCTGGAATTGCTGTGTTTACAGCTCCTCCATTTAAAGAAAAATTAGCTTCTCCACCTGTTTTGACTAAAAGAGTAAGGGTGAAATTATCTGCTGTTGAACGTTTTACTTGCACCAAACGAGAACCTGTACAGTTAATAGGGGGTAAAATAGCTGCTCCAGTTTCACATCCATAACCCGACATATGAAGTACATATACAGGCTTATTCGAACTAATATAAGCACTTGGATGAGTAGTAAAATCCATATCAAAAACATACTGCGCTCCTGCTGCTAAAATTGGAATACCTCCAATAGCTGTTCCCCCTCTATTTATTGTAAGCACAGTACCTGCTTGAGTTGCCAAAACATATACTTTCTCAGGTTGTGCAGTTCCTCCTACTCCCAAAGAACCTCGCATAACAATATACTCTTTTCCAATAATATTTGTAGGAACAAGTTGATCGCCTGCTAAATCATAACACCCAGTTGAAGCTCCAGTTTTAATAGAGTCGTGGAAGAGAGTAACTGCAATAGGTTTGGTAGAGGTTATATGAGAGCCTGCTGGCGTATTACCTACTGTGGGCTGTTGGGAAGCTACATTGAATGTTTCTCCTCTATTAAGTATAATGGTACGAGTACCTGCTACTGCTGTCGCCCCTGATGCCCCTGTAGCACTAAAGGTACGAGTAGGTCTTGTAGTAGTAATAGTAATAGAAGTATTATCTTCAGTAGCAACAATTACAAAGCCTGAATGTCCATTTGGAGTAAGTCCTTGATGCGCCCAAGCTGTTTGCATAGGTATCCAAAAATCTGTACCTAATCCATTCTTTCCTTTTAACGCAAAAATATCTGGATTACTACCATATCCAACTTCATAATAAGCTGTTATTTTTGATGTCGATTCTACTAAAATTCCACTAGGAAATTTATTATTATAATTTCTATTTGCATCTGTATTTCCAGTCGCAGCAACCGTCATGCGAGGAGTTTCTATTAAATTTATCCATGTTGTAAGATTGACTTCACCTGTAGCAAAAGCAGCTAAGTTCACTACCTGTGTGGGAAATGAAGCATCTCTGGGCATACTGATAACGACTGTAGCAGGTTTATCTAAAGTAGAAAAACGTAAATAAATAGGATTATCTCCGTGTCCAGAAGTAATATCGGGAGCAGCAAACCAAAAACGTGTATCTATTTGTGCATAACTACTACTAGGTTTAAAAATAGCAGAAAGCAAGAAAAAAAAGAAGATAAAAATATATAGATTTTTCATGATGTTCGGCTTGAAGAAATAAGAGAATATATAAGGGAAAGAATTACATAAAATAAACTAATTTATAGTCAAATCTTATGCTAATAAATTTGTCTCTTAAAGCTAACTTTAAAGTTTTCGACGAACATTAAATTTCTACATGTTTAAATCTAATTTTTTATTTTTTTTGTCCATTTAAAAAAAAAAACTACTAACTTAAACTTTTTTACTTTTTGTTTTAAACTATTTTAGTTTTCTAAAAACAAACTTTCTTTAGTAAATTTTAGAGGTAATAAATCTGCAATCGAACTTATTATGTAGATATATTTATCCTCTCCTTGCATAATCATCCGAATAGGTTTTACTTGTTTATTTTCATACTCAGACATCACTTGACGACACGAACCACAAGGTGAAATAGCAATAAAATCTGTCGCTTGTTGTGGTTTGGCTGCAATAGCAATTGTTTCTATTACTTCATTAGGAAATTGTGTAGAAGCTGAAAAAATAGCTGTTCTTTCAGCACAAAGTCCAGAAGGATAAGCAGCATTTTCTTGATTGCTTCCCAATACTATTTCTCCATTTTGTAATTGAATAGCTGCACCAACTGAAAACTTAGAATAAGGAGCATAAGCCCTTTTTGTGGCTTCTCTAGCTTCATTTAATAAAAATAAATCTTCTTTTGAAAGGTCATTTTCAGTTTCGAAAACAGTAATCTGAATTTGTATTTGATGTGTTTTTGACATAAAAAATATATGTTTAATAATTTTGATATGATTAATGGGAAAGTAGAAAGCAACTAGGTTAGTTTTTTGTTCTAAAAACTTGCGTAAATTTGTAGCGTCTAAACCCTAAGGGTCTTCAAGACCCTTATTAGGGTTTGAGTTTAGAATATTATAATCCTTACTTTTTTTGAAGCAAATAGCCATTTTTTCGCCCAATTATTCCCCTGAACTCGGAGCATGTGCCTCCCGTATTCAGCATTTGGCAGAACGTTTACAAAAAGAAGGTAATCAAGTTACTGTTTATACAACATTTCCCAATTATCCAACAGGAAATATTTTTTCAGATTATAGAAATCTTCTTTCAAAAAAAATCATTCATAGAGAGAATATAAATGGAATAAAAGTGATTCGTTTTTCTTTTTACCCTTCCAATTCTTCTTCGTCTTTTGTTCGTCTTTTTAGCATGCTAACTTTAGCTTTGAGTTGGTTTTTTGCATTTCCATCACTCAAAAAACAGCATCCTAGTATTATTCTAGTTCAGAGTCCTCCTCTTTTACCTGTTTTTACAGTTTGGATTTTATCGCAACTAATAAAGCTAAATACCCAAAAAGGATATTCTCCTTCACTTATCCTAAACCTTTCCGACCTTTATCCTCGTGTGCTTTTAGATTTGGGTAGAATTAATTTAGACAAAATAAAAGGGCATACAATATACAATCTACTTTTGAATTTTGAAGCATTTATCTATAAAAAAATGGATTTTATTATTGGTCAATCTGATGAAATAGTAGATTATGTTAAAGAAATAGTGCCTTCTATGCCTGTTTTTTTATACAGAAATGGTGTATATTCTCAATCATTTAAGGTAAAAGAAGATTATAAAATAAAAGGAAGAGAACCTATAAAATTGGTTTATGCAGGACTTTTGGGTGTTGCACAAGGAATTTTGGAAGTGATAGAAAATATAGATTTTGAAAAAGTAAATGCTCAGTTGCATTTGTATGGAAATGGAAATGAACGAGATTTGATAGAAAAATTTATCCAAACTAAATTTCTCAATACTGGTAAAAAACAAACTGTATTTCTTTATGATGCCATCCCTTCAAAAGAAATTGCCCAAAAATTAGCTGATTATGATGCAGCTATTATCATTCAGAAAAAACAAATTTTAGGAACTGTTCCTTCAAAAATATATGAAGCTATGGCAGCAGGATTGCCTATTTTATTGTTTGGAAGTGGAGAGAGTGCCTATTTAATTAAAAAATATAATTTAGGAATTACAATATCTACACAAACATCTAATATTTCATTGTCTAGTTTTGAACATTTGTTTGTAGATACTCGTACCTTAGAAGATAAAATGAAATCAATTGCTGATAAAATGGTAATTGAATTTAAAATACAACACTTGAAAAAGCTCTCTTCTAAAGAAAGACAAATCTTTGGGGAAAATGGAAGAAGAGCAGCTCAATATAGTTTTGATAAAGAAGTTCAATTCAAGAATATAAAGGAGTTATTTGATTAAAACTTATTTCTTGAAATGTATATCTGCCAAAAACAAGTTTTTAAAAAAAATAAAGATGTTTTTTTACTATGAAAATTGCTTTTTGCTCACTACTTTTGCAAGTCTGAAAACTAGCTAAATATAAAATACTGAAATTTTGAGTTTAATAAAATCAATATCTGGAATACGTGGAACAATTGGTGGAAAAGTAGGCGAAGGTCTTTCTCCAGTTGATGTAGTAAAATTTGCTGCTGCTTATGGAAAATGGGTTAGTGTTAGTGCAACTCAAAATATATCTGAAGAAGTAGAAACTACACCACAAAACCAAAAAATAATAATTGGACGTGATGCACGAGTTTCTGGACAGCTCGTCTCGCAGCTTGTTAGCTCTACTTTACAATCAATGGGATTTGATGTGATAGACTTAGGTCTTTCTACAACACCAACTGTTGAAATGGCTGTTCCTATGGAAAATGCAAGTGGTGGAATTATTCTTACTGCAAGTCATAACCCAGGGAATTGGAATGCACTCAAACTTTTGAATCAAAAAGGGGAGTTTATTTCAGCAAAAGAAGGAGAGGAAATTTTAAAATTTGCTGAAAATGATGATTTTGAATTTGTAAAAGTTTCTGATTTGGGAAGTTATACTACTGATGATAGTTACATTCAAAAACATATTGAAAAAATAGTAGCACTTCCTTTAGTTGATGTAGAGGCAATAAAAGCAAAAGATTTCAAAATAGCTGTTGATGGTGTAAATTCTAGTGGTGGAATTGCTATTCCAATGCTTTTAGAAGCCTTAGGAGTAACACAAGTAGATAAGTTTTTCTGCGAACCAACAGGAATTTTTCAGCATAACCCAGAGCCACTTCCTGAAAACCTAACTCATATTTGTTCTACTATCAAAAGTGGAAATTATAATTTAGGAATTGTAGTTGATCCAGATGTAGATAGGTTAGCTCTAATTTGTGAAGATGGAACTCCATTTGGTGAAGAGTATACACTTGTTGCTATTTCTGATTACGTGTTGCAACATCAAGAAGAAGGACAGACAAAAAATACAGTTTCTAATCTTTCTTCTACACAAGCACTCAAAGACGTAACTTTAAAAGCAGGAGGGCAATATTTTGCTGCTGCTGTTGGAGAGGTAAATGTAGTAGAGAAAATGAAAGAGTGTAACGCTGTTATTGGAGGAGAAGGAAATGGAGGAATTATCTATCCTGAGTTACATTATGGACGTGATGCACTTGTCGGAGTTGCTTTATTTTTGACTCAACTAGCAAAGTTTAAAGGAACTACAAAAATGCTTCGTTCGAAATATCCAAGTTATCATATTTCGAAAAATAAAATCGAACTTACTCCTGAAATAAGTGTTGATAATGTTTTAGAAGAGATTTTGGATAAATACAAAAACTATCCAGTCAATACAATTGATGGTGTTAAAATTCAGTTTGATAGTGAGTGGGTTCATCTTCGTAAATCGAATACAGAGCCAATTATTCGTATCTATTCTGAGTCACAATCAGAAGCAACAGCCGAACATTTAGCACAAAAAATTATGCAAGATATTAAAGAAATTATTACG
This sequence comes from Bernardetia sp. MNP-M8, assembly GCF_037126285.1. Classification (NCBI taxonomy): domain Bacteria; kingdom Pseudomonadati; phylum Bacteroidota; class Cytophagia; order Cytophagales; family Bernardetiaceae; genus Bernardetia; species Bernardetia sp. MNP-M8. The sequence continues at coordinate 1,964,569 of NZ_CP147012.1, read as the reverse complement.
CAATAATTTTTATATATACAGATTTTGATAAAAACCGTTTTGCTTTTTTGATAAAGTAAAACGGTTTTTTCATTCAGAAATAAACATTCAAATCAAAACATTCGTATTTTTGATATATGATTCAAAAAATTTGTAAACTCATTTCTTATATTTTTCATCCTGCACTAATGCCAGTTGTGGGGTATTTGCTTTTTTTCTTTCTTCTAAGCAGTGAACCTTTTGGACAACGACAAATGCTGTTTTTAAGCCTTATTTTCTTAGGTACTTTTGTTGTACCTGCTTTTTTCTTGCTGACTCTACGTTACACAGGTTTTATTTCTTCTCTGAATATGGAAAATAGAAAAGAAAGAGCTGTTCCGTTTATGTTTACTACTATTTTTTATACGCTTTTGGCTTATCTGATGATACAAAAAGTAAGTTATGAAATTCAAGTAGTTTTACTGACTGGTGGTGTTGCACTCTCTATGTGTTTGACTACACTTGTTACACTTTTTCACAAAACAAGTGTTCATACCATCGGAATTAGTGGGCTTTTGGGATTTCTATTTGGCTTCCAAGCAGCAAATACATCGCTTGCACTCTTATTGCCTATTGTCATTTTATTTTTCCTTACTGGAATGGTAATGAGTTCAAGGTTGTATCTAAAAGCTCATACACCGAATGAAGTTTGGAGTGGTTTTTTGATAGGGTTTGGTACTTGCTTTGGAATAGTTGCTATGGTTCTATAAAAAGATTATATTCAAAATAATATCCTTTTAATCAAGTATTTAGTAAAAAATGGCAAACATTTGATAGAAAGTATACGTTTTTTTAAAAAAAAGTGAGTTTTATACAAAAAAAAACTCAAAAAACTTGCATGATAATCATTTTTTTTTGAATATTTCTGACTAAGCACTAAAGTTGCCTTTTATGTAACTTTTTTGTAGAAAAATTTGATAAAGAGAGTTATTTTCCTATTCTATTAAATACTACTTTCAATTTATCGCTCACTATCTAAGCGCAAAAAAATTGGCTAAAAAAACTATCAAAATCGGAACACGAAACAGTCAGCTTGCTATGTGGCAGGCAGAACATGTACAACGTTTGCTTGAATCCCATGGCTTGGCTACTGAAATAATTGCTATCGAAACCAAAGGAGATAAAATTTTGCACAAAGCAATTTCCAAAATTGGAAGCAAAGGCGTTTTTACGGAAGAACTTGAAGAAATGCTACATACAGGTAAGGTAGACTTGGCTGTCCATAGTGCAAAAGATATGGCTTCGACACTTCCAGATGGATTAGAATTGATAGCCTACACTGAGCGAGAGAAAGCGCACGATGTAGTGGTAAGTTATAATTCAGATTTTAGGCTAGATGCTGCTGATAAATGGCTTGTAGGTACTTCTTCTACACGTAGGATAGCAATGCTCAAACATTATTATCCAAATATCAGAACTACAAATATGCGTGGAAATCTTCAAACACGCATGAGAAAACTGGAAGAAGGACAATGTGATGCTCTTCTTTTGGCATATGCAGGTGTACACAGAATGGGTTTTGAAGACTACATTGTTGATCATTTACCATTAAATGAGTTTACACCACAAGCAGGACAAGGCTCAATGACAATTGAGGTTTCTAGCAAAATAAGCAATCAACTGAGAGAAGATATTCGAAGGATTATTAATGACGAACAAACTGAATATTGTTTGCTTGCCGAACGTGCTTATCTCAAGCATTTAGATGGTGGCTGTAGTATTCCTTCTTTTGTTTTGGCAAAATTAGAAGGTGATATGCTTCAAGTTGATGCAGGGTTGATTAGTCTTAGTGGTAAAAAAATTATTCGTAAGTCAGGTAAAATTCATAAAAATGAAGGACAAAAACTAGCTATTCAGCTTGCTCAAGAAGTTTTGGAGGCTGGTGGAGATAAAATTTTGGCAAGAATAAAAAACAAATAGAATAAATATTTTAAAATAATTTTTAATTCAATTATGGAAAATTTCATCAATTATCAAAAATTAGAAGATAGAAAAGAAGAGCTTACTAAAAGTTGGAATGACGAAAAAAAAGCCTTTCGTTATATTGTCTTTGAAGACTTTTTTAGCTCAGAAGCTGCTGAAAAAATACATCAAAATTATCCGAAAGTAAAACAAGTAGACCCAACTGGTAATTTTGAGGAAGATCCAAATTGGAAATATACGACCTATATCAATCAGAATAATAAATTTGTGATGACAGAGTTTGATAATCAGCCTATTATCAAACAAGTTTTTGAAGAACTTAATAGTGATAAGTTACTTCAAATAATAGAAAAAATTACAGGAATAGAAGACTTACAAGCTGATCCAAAACTTTTTGGTGGTGGACTTCATCAATCTACAAAAGGAGCTTTCTTGGATGTACACGTTGATTTTAACTATCATCCTGAAACGAATTATCATCGTAGAATGAATATTATTATCTACATGAATAAAGATTGGAAAAGAGAATATGAAGGATATTTAGAGCTTTGGGATATGGATAAAAAAGTTCAGATAGAAAATGTAGAACCTCGTTTTAATCGCTGTGTGATTTTTGAAACCAATGAAATTTCTTTTCATGGACATCCTCATTCACTCAACACTCCTGACGGACAAAGTAGAAAGTCAATAGCAGCTTATTACTACACTAAAACTCGTCCAAAGAACGAAATTGCACATGACCATAACACAGTTTATGTAAATGTAGAAGGAATGAAAGGTAGCGTAAAAAACCTCAAAACAGGTGTAAGAGCATTTTTAGAACGTATTAATAAGAAGTAGAAGAACTAATTTTTTAAGAAAATTCAATTTTATATTCTAGCCCTATTCTATCAAATAGATTTTCTTTTTGATAGAATATTTCTTTTTGTCCTTCTGTTAGTTCTCTATTATTTTTTTGATTAACCACTACAAAATCAATTGCTTTTTTGGGATTTCCTTGTCCATCACAAACTAAAAAATTGATTGTTTCATTTTTTAAGTTTTCAAATCCTTCTATTATTTCAGAGTAATTTTCTTCTAAGAAAACAGAAATAGCAATTTGAGGATAAACAAAGTGTTCTTCTCTTCGAAGTTGCTTAAAAAACTGCAAATGCTGTGAGGTGGGAAATATAGATTTTACTTTTCCTGAAAACTGTAATGGATTTTTGTTTTTTGCTTTCTGTGTTTGTCTTTTTTCTAAAGCATCTTTGCAGTTGTCACATAAGTAAGGCACAGGGTTTTCCCAAGGCTGATATTCATATACTTTTCTATTAGCATAATAATCATTTCTACGATTCAGAAAGTGAGTAGGCATTCCACACAAATCACACTTTGATTTTTTGATATAAGCACGACTGTATTTTGCTACTTTATTATGAATCTGACGAGGCTTCAAACGAAAATTTAATGAAAGTTCGGCAAGTGTATAACGAAATTTTTCTTTTGCATCAAAAAGCTCTTGTTCTTCCGTATTTAAAAGCCAATAACAACGACAAAGTTCTTTTTCGTCTTCATCTTCAGTTAGATAATCTATTTCTATTTCTGGCAGCATTTTCTTTTAAATTATGAATTGATATGTGGTTAAGAATTACCTACATATTCTACAATAAAATCATTCTCTTTGGTCTTCCAATGATTTTCTAAACCTTCAATTATAGAGAAAAACTGTTTATAGTCGTTTTTGTTCTTTTCTACTTTATTCATATTCTTGATAATGAGTTTGTAGTTTTTCTGTTCTATCCATTCCAAACCACATAAATATTCATCTAAGGCATGAAGGTTTGAAATAACAGAAGGAATAGAAAAAGCAAGGCTAAATTCTTCTATCAAATTTCTATAGCCTTTAAATTTAGAAACATTTATTTCTGTTACAAAATAATCTTCGTCATTTATTTTTTCTATGTATTGCATTTTATATTTTTTAAATAACAATAGCTATTACTCTATTACTTCTATTCTATCTTCATAAATTGTTATGAGTTTATTGGTTTTGTTGAGTTCCAAAACCTCGTCCCAAATTTTATTTATTAATTCATAAAATGCAGCCATTTTCATATTTCCAAACTTGATATGAATGACCTTTGGAGGAGGAGTTTGTAAAAGTATTTTGTTCGAAAAATCACTATCCTTTGTAATTACAGTAAGATTATTTTCCTTGGCAAACTCCCAAATCTGATTATCTTTTGCTTTACTATCTAAATCTTTTTGATGAACATAATTTTCATTATTCCACAAACTAAAATGATACGGCAAGTTTACATCAATTAAGTATTTCGTCATTTTAGCTTGCTATTTTACGTATCGAAAAAGTATTTCCTACCATTGCAATCGCAAAATCCAAACAGGCTTTTATGTCTTCTTCTTCTAAAGAAGGATATTGATACAAAATTTCTTCTGTACTTTCTCCTGCTCTTACAAATTCTAAAATAGTCTGTACTGTAATTCTTAATCCTCTAATGGTAGGTTTTCCATTGCAAAGGTCTGCATCTAATGTAATTCGTTCTGTTAAATATTCCATTTTGTTTTATTTTTTAGTTTGCTATTTTTCTTACAAAACGATTCTTGGAGGGATAAAGTTGTAGAAGAAATAAATGAGATATGGCAATATTAAAATACAAACTACACGGCAGGATGCCGAATACATAAAAGTCACTCGGCAAAGCCAAGCCTTTAGGTTTGTAGTAGATAAAATAGATGTAATTTCTTATCTTGTATTTAAGAATTCATCTAGTAGGAAGAGAACCTATAGCCGAGCCAGACTATAAAAATCTATCTCTCGAAACAGCCTCTTCCTACCTTTATTCAATCTCAAACTCAAATAGTTTTCGGAGTATTTTTATTGACCTAAAAATAAACTCATTAGATAAGGTTTTAAGTCTGATTGAATACGATGAATCACTTTTTAAATTAGGTAACTCTAAATTAACTTATTTATGCAAACTTACCAAAATTTTATAGGCATTGATGTGAGCAAAGAACATTTAGATATTGCTATTCTTCAAGAAGGAGAAGTAGTAAATCATAAACGCATTGAGAACAATTTGAACGCAATACAGACCTATCTTTTTTCTTTTCAAGACCTTTATGAGCTAGAGAAAAGTTTGTTTTGTATGGAACATACAGGAATGTATATCAACTGGCTTGTCATTGCTTTGATGGAATTTAATTGTGCCATTTGGGTAGAAAATGCCATTCAAATTAAACGTTCTATGGGTGTCAAAAAGCTTAAAAATGACAAAGCTGATGCTGAAAATATCGGAGCTTATGCCTTTCGTTTTCAAGACAAAGCGAACTTATATATTCCTCCTACTCAAGAACTAGAAACCCTAAAAACCTTGCAGACACTACGAAAAAAGCTAGTTACTCACAGACAGGAGCTAGAAACTTACGTTGGTGAGCAGAGCCAATTTAGCAAAGCGTCTATTCAGCAGCTTCTAGAGGAAAGCTCTAAAACAACGTTGGAACACTTTAGCCTTCGCATAGAAGAAATAGAAAAGCAGATGCATCAAATTATTCAAGAGGATGCTGAATTGAAAGAACTCTATCGGCTCACCACTTCTGTAGTAGGTGTTGGAAAAGTAACAGCGATTCAGTTACTGGTAGCTACTGATGGTTTTACCAAATTTGATACTGCCAAACAACTCGCTTCTTATTGTGGTGTTGTGCCTTTTGAAAACTCTTCTGGGAAATTTAAAGGCAGGGCAAGAGTATCAAAAATGGCTAATAAAACCCTCAAAACAGCCTTGCACATGTGCGCTTTATCTGCTATGAAAGTAGAGGGGGAGATGAGAGAGTATTACCTAAGAAAAGTAGCAGAAGGCAAGAATAAAATGAGTGTTATTAATGCCTTACGAAATAAAATTATACAACGCATTTTTGCCTGTGTAAAAAACAAAACGCTATACGATAGAAACGGAATAAATTTTAACAATTTTTCTAAAGGATAGGCTTGGTTTTACCATAGTTTTCGACAGCAATCTTACGAGTGACAGCTAGGGGGAGCTACAAAATTGCCGAGTGAGAGCAGGGAGAAATCCTTAATCAACTTCTTCTGACTTTTCTCCAATATCTTTTATAGCTGCATTTATGAAAGCCTGTCCAAAAGAAGTAAACTCAATAAATCTATAAGTAATTATTATTTTATGCTTATCTGTTGGGGTGTCTTTAGGTAAATTATTTCTTTTATCATCTATTACTTTTTTATAAAAATCTTTTAACTTCTCATATTCATCCCTACGTTTTAGTTCACGCCCATCTGAAAAAGATATTATTCCTAAACGTTGTAAATTATCTAAATATAAGTCGATATTTTGAGGGAAATATAATTTTATATCTTCTTCATACTCAATACCTGTTAAATTCCACATAACTTTAACAGGATTGGTAGGTATTCTACTTTTTAAATGTTCTACTTGAGCAAGCAATTCCTCTCTAGACTTTACTTCTGAGTGAGTTTGTTTTGGAGGTTCTTTAGCAAAAAGCTCCCTTGTATGAACAATATCTATACAAGGTATCGTTTCTTGGTTCTTATACTTGAAAAGTAAAATAGCTTCATCTACTGATAAATTATCAATTATGCTGACAAATGAAGGATGTACAGTTGCAACATTATTTTTAGACGATGCTTTAGTCAATAAATTGATAAAAGCGTTAGACAAATTTTCATCGTTAGTAGAAGTAAGTTTGTCAATAATAGGTAATCCTATTTGTTCAGGAACTTTCTGCAAATCATCTTCAGGAATCTGATCTAATTTTTCTTTATATTTTTTTAAATTATTTTCAAGATAAATTTCAGAACGAGCGTTTGCTAGTTTAGGGATTATATTTCCTACACCAATCACATTGGACAAAAGCTCTCCTACTTTTTTCAAAGGGGGACTGAATAAGTCATCATATAATTTATCTACAGGGATTTTATCTAACAAAAGTTTTAATCCCTTCAAGTCCTCTTCATTCATAATATTTATTCTTCTAGTAGTCAAAGTGTTTATATAAATTATTACTCCTCCAATTTCTTAAAATACTCATTCACTTGTTGCTTATAATACGGACTAAGCGCAGGAGGAATTGTTTTTAAAAGTTCGATTTGCTGTTCCTTTTGCTTGAAATATTCTTCAAATTGAGGTGGAACTCTTCGCTTGTTTACTTTTGCTTGTTCAGCTTCTCTTTTTTCGTCTAAATCACGTTCTCTTTCGGCTTTTTCAGATTGCAAAAGGCGTGTCATAATTTGCTTTTGGCGTTCGATGAGTTCTTGGGTTAGGCGTTTGTTTACTAGATCTTCTTCGGTTTTTTCCATGTCTTTTATCATTTTAGACATATTGCCACCGTTGCCCTGTGAGCCTCCGTCTTGATTTCCGTTTTCGCCTCCTTCCCCTTCTCCATCTTGCATTCCATTTTGTCCTTTCTGACCTCCTTCTTTTCCTTCCTTACCATCTTTACCTTTACCATCTTTTCCGTCTTTGCCTTTTCCTTGTTGCATGGCTTTTTGTAAGGCTCTGCGTAAGGCTTCTTGCTCGGCTGCAATTTTGGCAAGACCTTCAGAAAGCTGTCTTCCCGATTTTCCACTTTTCTTTAGGTTTTCGATTTGTTGATTGATAGATTGTTGCATCTCACTCATCGACGGACTTCCACTTTGGTTACTCGGTTTTGGTTTTCCCATTCCCATCTGTGACATAGATTGTTGCATTTGTTCCAAAACATCATTGAGCATCAACGCCAAATTATTAATCGAAGTCATGACAGATTGCTGACGACTAGCAAGCATACGAGGATTTTTACGGTCTTTTACTTCCTGCGTAACTTGATCCATATAATCATTCATATCAGTAAGTTCACGCATAACGAAACTCTCAATCTGAAAGACACGAGAAGCCAACGCACGAAGACTATCCTCAACAATCTCTGCGTCATCTTTTAGTTTTAATTGATCTTGACTAAGCGTAATATATTTTGGGTCACGTTGGTCAATTTCATTAAAACCATTCATAATTTCCTCCTGTTCAAAAGAAAGTTTCAAAAGGTTTTCCAAAAGCTGACGCAAATCGTCGTAATCTTCTTGTGCTTGTTCCATTTCAGCAGAAGAAGTCATTTGTTGCATCTGTTGAGCCATTTGTTCCATTTTTTCGCCAGCATTTTCTTGAGATTGAGAAGCCTTTTTCTTCTCTTTTTGCTCTAATTGCTCACTACTTTGCTCTTGGTCTTTCGAAACTTCTTCTTCTTTTTTCTTGGTGTCTTCTAAGTCTTTTGGAGTTTTGAGTTCTTCATTCATTTTGTTCAATTCCTCTAGCTGCTCTTTCATTTCCTCAAATTTTTCGTTGAGTTCTTTTTGTTCTTCTTTGATTTCCTCATTTTTGGCAGCGTCTTTTTCAGCATCTTTATCAGCGTCTTTCTTGCTTTGTTTTTCTTCTTTTTCTTGCTGCTCTTTAGTTTCTTTAGCGAGATCTTTTTGTTCTTTGGCAAGATCTTCAAGCTGTTCTGCAATGTCTTGCATTTTCTTGTCGACTTCCAATTTTTTGAACATTTCAAGCGTTCTATCCAACTCCTTTTCAAGATTCATTTCTTTGTTTTGGAGTTTTTCTAAAACTTCTTTTATTTCTTCACTATTCGATTGTTCTTGCAAAAGTTCTTGTAGTTTGTCGTACAATTCCTTTGTTTTTTCGTCCATAAGTTCGTCCATCAATTCTTGCAATTTCTTTGATTTTTCAGCAATTCGTTCGTCTTGTTCTGTAAATTTTTCTTGCTGTTCATTGAGCTTTTTGTTTTGCTCTTGCATTTTTTTGATGTCTTCTTCTAATTGCTTTTTTTGCTCTAAAAGTTTTTCCAAATCTTTTTGCTGTTGCCAATTTAGATTCTTTTTACCTTTCAAATCTTCGGCAAGTTTCTTTAATTTTTTATTCAAATCTTGTGCTTCTTCTAGCGTTTTATCGATTTGAGATTCTGCACTTTTGCTTGTTTCTGAAACCGATTCACGCATTTCAGATTCTTTCGGAATTTTGAAGCGATAACTTCCTGTTTTGCTACTTTTTCTACCTTTTACACCATCATTATCCCAAACTTGTACAAAATACTCCAATTCATCTCCTGCTTGAAGATTCAGAGGCGTTAATTCTACTTGATGGAAATATTGTTGATTAATCGCATTTGGATTGAATTTAAGAGGCAATGATTTATATTCACTTGTTTTCTTACTTGAGTTTGTCCCTGAGGTAACACGATAGTTAAAACGCAAATTCGTAATTCCATAATCATCAGAAATATTTCCTCCCAACATCAAATAATCGTACATCACCGAATCTTGAAATTGATTGAGCGAAACCTTCGGAAATTCATCTTGAATAACTGTCAATAAATAACTAATCTTTTCTTTGTTTTTGCTGTATTTATTTTCCAATTCTATTTCAAAGGCTTCGGATTTCAAAGCTGTAGTTTGAAGTAAAAATCCATCATCTGCTTTTTTAGCTGTTTTTACGTTGGTAGAATCGTCTGAAATAATCGAAACAAAATTCAATTTTTCGGTTTCTTGTGTCTGAAAACGCCATTCAATTTGTGTTCCTGCTGGAACGATAAGATTTCCTGTATTTTCCAGACGTTCATCTTTTTTCCCTGTATAGTTTGGATAATTGAGATAAGCTACAAAATTGCGAAGTTGTGGACGCTCACGAACAATAATTTCATACATCTTTGAAGTATAACCTTCGCCTTCCAATGAAAACTCAAACGGACGTTGAATATTTGTAAATTGATAGGAATATGAAGAAGCCGAATTTTTGTCTAATTTAATTTTACGACCATTTTCTGTAATCAAAAATACTTCATTTGGAAAAGCCTCTCCACTCAAATTTACATCAAAATTCAAATCTTCGCCTTTAAAAGCAATTAGTTGTTTTGTATCTAGCGAAAACTGAAACGGTGCTTTAGGCGCAAAATCTTGTTCATAATTGACCAAACGAACGGCACTTGCTTTATAAAAATCCAAATCCCAAATCAAAAAAGCAGCAATCAGAACAATAGGAATAAATAAAAAACGAAGATAACGACGGTTTTGCTCGTACTTAATGGCATCAGCAAAAGAAATAGGTGCAAACTGTGAGGCTTTTTGTTCGATACTGGCTTGGTACAAATCTGAATTTTGAGGATTCGAATTTGTAGAATGAAGTTGCAAAACGTTTAATAAACGGTCTTGAACCTGTGGAAAGTATCGTCCAATTTGTTTTGCTGCTTCGTTGTGAGGAAGCTGTTTGTCTAGCGTAAAGAGTTGATAAATCGGAATAATTACCCAATAAATAAGGGAAAAAATACTGACCGAAATAAAACTATAAAACAAAACAGCTCTAAAAGTAGAACTAAAATTACCGAAATATTCCAAAATACTCACAATGGCAAAAGCTCCCAAAAATGCCGAAATAGCAAGTAGAGAACCTTTTAGGAGTAAATTTTTATAATATTTTCTTTTATAGGATTGGATATTGGCATATAATGCCTCTATTGATGTTTTCATTTTTTTATTCTGTTCATTTAAACCTATAAGGTTTTCAAAACCTTATAGGTTTGAGAGTTATAATAACTATACAAGTTACTCAATTTCAAGATAGATTGAAAAAAGATTGTACTTTAAAAAAGTTAAAGTTTTATTTAATTTCAAATCGTAAAGTAAAAAAGTAGTTGTTCTTTGTTAGTGTCGATATATGTATTAATTTTATAATAACGAATGAAATACTATTTTTTCGTTTCATCTAGCATTTTCAAAATCAGCGTCCTGACAGTATCTTGATGTGTCCAAGGAATAAAATGATTTGCTTCTGGAAGAGTGTTAAGTTCAAAAGAAGGATTGTTTGCTAATTTTTCTTTTAAAAAAAGAGCGTGTCCATAAGGTACAATCTTATCTTTTTGTCCGTGCAAAACTAATAGTGGAACTTTTATTTTATCAATATCCTTCTCAATCACTTTCAAATCTTCTTGTAGGTGTAACATTTCCTTATTTGAAACTGTAAGTGCAGCAGGAAGCCACCAACGCACAAAAACAGACTTTGCAGCACCATTATACCAACGAGGAACAGTTAGTTCTGCCGAAGAAAGACCTGCTAAACTTACTATGCCACTCATCATATCAGGATAGTCAATAGCCATTTGAAGAATAACAGCACCACCATAAGAATGAGAAACTAAAATAGGCTTTTGCTTGGTAGAATCTTGATATTTTTCTAAAACTCCTTTATAAAAACGAGCTTGTTCTTTTAGGTTTTTTTCATAGTTTCCAAAATCAGATTTTCCATATCCTGTTCTATCCAAGGCAACCATATTTGTACGAGAAAGTAAAGTAGAATCTTTGAAATAATCTAAAAATGCACTCCAATCTCCTGGAGAACCATGTATAAAAAATAATGTGGGAAGTGAATCATTTCCAATTTTGGCATAATGAATCTTGCGCTCTTCGAACTCTACATAGTCAAAGGTAGGTTTGAATTTTTGATCTTTAAATTCTTTTCTTACTTTTCGATCACTAATTCGGAATTGCATGCAGCTAGAAATTAATTGTAAACCTATTATTAAGAATAGAAAAATATAAGTTCGTTTTCTACGAAAGATAGTTTTGAAAAATTGATTCATGTAGGTTAAGTAGTTGAAGGTAAGTAAGAAAGTAGATAATTCTTTAGATGAAGAACATTGTTCTTTACCAACTGTTTTATGTTCAAATCCTTATAATTTCATAAAAAGAATTTAAAAATAACTATTTCTATTCAAAAAAATTATTCGTATTTTGTCATTCATTCAAGAAATAGAAACAAAAAAACGTATTAATCAGATTAATGAATAATTTTCGTCTTACTATTTGGCAACGCATTTTTGGAGGATTTTCTATTCTCCTTCTGCTCTTTATTGTAGGGGCAGTTACGCTGATTGTACAGCTCAATCAAAATGTAGCACAGATAGACGAATATACAGAAGTAGTTCAGCCTTCTGTTGAAAATTTGAAAGAGCTTCGCAGTCTTGCCAATAATTCTATGCGACTCATTACAAGTTATGTTTATTTTCAGAGTGAAAGTCAAAACGATGCAGCCAAAAATTCTCTTCGCAAACTCCAAAGCAAAACTTATCCTGCTGTCAAAGATAAGCTCATTTCACTTTCAGAAGGTTGGCAAAATGATGAAGAAACCTCTTTTGAAATTTTGAATAATACCTTTATTGCAGTAGACAGCATGCACAGTATCGAACAGCGTATTATTTCCATATTAAACAATAAGAATGCAACTGAAAAAAATCTTTTAGTACAAGAAACAGGTTTTCAACTCCAAATGCAGGGATTGAATGCTATTTTTGAACAGATAAAATTAGATTTAGAAGTCTTAATAGAAAACAAAAAAATAGCAGGACAACAAACACAAGATGCCGTTAATCGTGCTTCTGTTACACTTCGAAATGAAGCTATTTTTGTAAGTATAATTGCTATTATTTTAGGCTTTTCATTGGCATTTTTCTTGGCTCAAAGTATTATCTCACGCATAAAAGTAGTAAAAGATAGTATAAAAAAATTGAGTGAAGGAGTTTTGCCACGTTTTGAAAAGTATAAAGATGATAAAGAAAATGCTCAAGTAGATGAAATTGGAGAAATGGAAATTGCATTACAAACGCTTATACTTGGATTAAAAGATACATCAGATTTTGCGAAAGAAATTGGTCAAGGTCATTATCAATCTGATTTTATGCCCCTTTCTGAAAGAGATATTTTGGGGAATTCCTTGCTCAAAATGCGTAATAATCTGAGAGAAACAGAAGACAGCGCAAAAGAAAGACGATGGAAAAATGAAGGTACAATGCTTATTTCAGATATTCTAAGAAATAGTAATCGTTCATTTGAAGAAATTACAGACGAACTCATTACAGCTTTAGTGCGCTATTTAGAAGCAAATCAAGGAGGTTTTTTCTTGAAAGAAATGGAAGGAAGACATGAACAATTGCGACTAATGGCATATTATGCGTGGGATAAAAAACGCTTTTTGGATAGTACCATTCAGTTAGGCGAAGGTTTGACAGGACAAGCATGGCAGGAAGGACAAACAATGCACCTTACAGATGTGCCTAAGGAGTATGTTACTGTTACTTCTGGTCTTGGTAAAGCAAATCCTCGTTCTATTTTGATTATTCCTATGCTTCTCAACAAACAAGTATATGGAATGATAGAGATAGCTTCTTTTAAGCAATTTGAATTGTATCAAATTGAATTTTTAGAGACAATAGGAGAAACAGTTGCAGCTACGCTTTCTATTTTACAAAGTAATGTCACAGGTCAGCGTTTGCTTCAAGAATCTGAACAAATGACACAACAATTACGAGCGCAGGAAGAGGAAATGCGTCAAAATATGGAAGAACTTCAAGCTACCCAAGAAGAAATGGGAAGGGTTCAGAAAGAATTACAATATAGAAACGAACTTATCCAATCTAGCTTTTACTTGTTAGAGTTAGATTACAAAAAGAATATTACGAGCATAAATAATTTGGCTATTGATGTTTTAGGGTATTCCAAATCAACTCTTTTAGAGCGTTCTGCCTTTGGAATTTTTGCACAAGAAGGCGAGCTTCAACAAGGGTTTAATACAATGGCACAAGGTACAATTTGGAAAGCTGAAACAACAATGCTTAATCGAACAGGAGAAGAAATTTGGATTCAGGCTATCGGTGTGGCTCTTTTTAATAATTCTGGAACAATTGATCGTTATGTACTTGTTTTGGCAGATATTTCTCAACTCAAAGCTAACGAAGCAAAAGTAAAAGAACAAACTACAAAAATAGAAGAGAGTAGAAATGCTGAAAAAAGACGTTCTGAATATGCGTTGCAAGCTCAAAAAAATATGTTAGAAAAGTTAATTGCTAGACATAACTCAGAAAAAGAAGTTCTACAAAAACGTATTGAAGAATTAGAGCAGAAATAATGATTAAAAAATAGCTATCTGGACTTCTAGTTGTCAATTATTAATGGTTAATTTGTAATTAATGAAACTACAATTACAAATTTCTGTTTTTATCAAAAACTGAATAAGATAACTAGAAATGATAAAGCAAACTAATTTCCTGCCCACTTATATTACCTTTGAGCCTTTAGAAAAAATAATTTCATTGCTTCAAAACAAGCAAGTAGCTGTTTTGGTAGATGAAAATACGAAAAGAGATTGCTATCCTATTTTAGATAAAGTCTTTGAAAAGGCTAAACTTCAAAAACCTTTATTGATAGAAATCCCATCAGGAGAAACCAATAAAATACTAGAAACCTGTACACATATTTGGTACGAACTTACTCAAAATCATTTTGATAGAAAAGCCATTTTGATTAATTTAGGTGGTGGAGTAATTGGAGATATGGGAGGTTTTTGTGCTTCTACTTACAAACGAGGAATTGATTTTATTCAGATTCCTACCACACTTTTATCACAAGTAGACGCTAGTGTAGGAGGAAAGTTAGGAATCGATTTTAATGGTTTTAAAAATCATATCGGAATTTTTCAAACGCCTTCAAAAGTTTGGATTCATACTCCTTTTTTAAAAACATTACCTCAAAATGAAATGCGATCAGGTTTCGCAGAAGTAATAAAACATACACTTATTGCAGATAAAAAGGCATGGCAAAAACTTTTAGACGATAAAGATATAATTAAGAATAGTTTTGAAAATCAAAGCGAAATTGATATAAAAAATGAATTGATAGATAAAATTGTAGCTCACTCGGTTGCTCTAAAAGCTAAAGTAACAGAAGCTGATCCAACTGAAAAAGGATTACGCAAAATTCTCAATTTTGGTCATACAATCGGACATGCTATTGAATCTTATTTTATAGAGGAAAATATGAAAGAGAGTAAAAAAGGTACTATTACCAAACCTGTTTTTCTGCATGGAGAAGCTATTGCACTAGGCATGATAGCAGAAAGTTATTTTTCAGCTTATCTGTGTAAAGAATTATATCCACATCAAACATTTATTTCAGAAAATGATTTTGTAGCAATCAGAAATTATATCAATTCTATTTTTGAAGATACAATTATCGATTTTAGAAAAGCTATTCAAACAGAAAATACAGCACAAAAAATAACGGAGTGGGCAAAACAAGATAAAAAAAATGCTCAAAATACAATTTTGACTTGTGCATTAGAAGAAATTGGAAAAGCAACTTTTGATATTTCTATTTCAGAAAAACAAATTTTGGAATGTCTAAAAAATATTTAGAAAATAATAATTGGATAAGATATTGCTATTATTAACACTAAAAAAAAATCATACAAACCCTCCCAATCATTTTAAAACCTCTGAAAAGAATAAAAATTTAATTTTTAATGGAAATAATGAGATTAAATTCAGTTTTTTTTGTGTAAAAATAACTCTATTTATCTTTATAATTTGTATCTTTAAAAGTAAATAGTTTCTTTGAAGCAGGTAAGTATTTATGAATAAAAATGCAATTCATCTAAAGCTAGAAGTAAATTGTATGCAAATAATTGGGAATTAAAATAGTTAAGTAAACTAAAAACTCTGTTTGTATGAATAGTTGTATAAATAATGGGAAATATCAACCAAGAATTAGAGCGTTTGCAACTTATTTCAGATTTTCTGAAAGGTAAATTCTCGCCTAAACAATTAGAAAAATTTAATAAAAGACTGGAAAATGACCCTGTTTTGCAAGAAGAATTGTATAAACATAAAAAGCTCGTGGAACTTTTGAAAAAAAAACAAGAGCAAAATATTTCTTCTTTATTAGACCAAAAAAATGACGTTGATTATATGAAACAAGAACGTATTTATCGGAGAAATCAACTTCGCCAAGAACTTGAGAAAATCAAAGAACAGAAAACAGAACAACAACAAAGTTGGGAACGTAAAGTTGCTCAATCTAATCAGCCATCGATTTATAAGATAGCTGCTGTGTTCTTTGGGGCAATAGCTATTGGAACAAGTGTTTTTGTAGTAGCCACTAGTCTTATTGATGAGCAAAATGAAAAAGCATTACAAGCAGAAATAAGTGTTCCTACGCTTGTTGAAGTAGAAACTAATCCAGCTGATGCATTAGATAAAACAGAAGATAATTCTCTTTTTTCTTCTAAAAATAAAGAAGTAATAGCACAAAATTCGACAACTGAAAAAGATATAACTACTACTTCCCAACAACAACAAACAATTTCAGAAACAGAAAATTTACTTGCTTTTCAGCCAATAGCCGAATTAGAAAATAAACTCAATCAAAATACTCGTAGTTCAATTAATTTGAAATCTCCCAATACTGATGTCGAAAATTATACTCAAAATTTAATTTTTGAATGGAGTGGAACAAGCGAGGAAGAAATTTATTTGGAAGTCATCAACTCAAGGAAAGAAACAATAACATTCGAAAATCTTACAACTCCTTTTACTTTGGAACAAAATCTTGAAAAAGGAATTTACTATTGGATTCTTCAAACAGATAGTGAGGTAATAAAAAGAGGCAAGTTTTTAGTTAAATAGACATTATTCAATACTTCATTATCCAGTTTTTTTGTTCCTCTGTATCTGGAATTCTCAATCCTCTAGCATCACTTATTTTTTCGATAGCTTTCAAATTAGAAACTCCTTGTTCTATCAAAATAGCTGAACAAAGCATTCCAGCACGTCCAATTCCTGCTCTACAATGGATAATTATTTTTTCGTTTTTATCAAGAATATTATTGATTCTTTCTACTAATTTTTTTGCTAATTCTCTAATCTGAGCAGTTTGTTTTTCAGTGGGAACACTTCTATCAATAATTGGGAGCGAAATAAAATCAATAGCATATTTTTCACAGATAGATTTTTCATTTTGTAATCCCAAATCAAAACTTTCTTCTCTTGTCAGCAAACTGACTAAAATGTTTAGTTTTTGGTTGGAAAAATGGATAATATCTTCTTCTAAAAAGTTATCTGAATTTGGTTTTGGCATAATTGCCAAGTTTTTAGTAATCCAAAATATTCTCATTTTCATAATTCAGTAAGGTTTAAAGTTTTTTTGATTGTATATTTGATTATTTTTGTGATATGAATTCTATTTATTTTCTAGTTTATCTTTTTCCACTTTTTAGTTTCCTATTTTCTTTACTGAGTTCCATCTTCTTTTCTGCTAAAAAAGAAACAGACTACTCAAAAAAGAAGGTAGAATATGCTGCTCTTATTTTTTCTTTTTTTGCGTTGTTAGCTACAAGCACGCAGCTTTTTGAGATTTTTAATACAGAAAAAATCATTGAAAATTCTTTTGTATGGGCAAATACAGGAACAAGAGAAATAAATATTTTGATAAAGATAGATTCTCTAACAGCCTTTTTTCAGTTTGTAATTAGTCTTATTGTTTTTGCTGTTCATATTTATTCTTTGGCTTATATAAAAAATAAAAAGACATTTTATTATGGAGTTTTAGGACTTTTTGTCTTTGCCATGCAACTACTTTTAGCACAAGATAATCTTGTTTTATTCTTTGTGTTTTGGGAACTTATCGGACTTGCTTCTTTTCTTTTAATTGATTTTGACAAAACAAAAAGCTCTTCTCGTGCATCTACAAAGGCATTTTTACTCAATCGTATTGGTGATGTAGGTTTACTTATTGCAATAGCTTTACTGTTTGAGTATTCGCTGTCTATTTCTGATTTAAAGAATATTTTTGTTACACTTCCTTCTTCTTCAAAACTTCTTATTTCGATAGGAATTTTGTTAGCTGCTTTGGTCAAGTCTGGACAATTTCCTTTTTCTACTTGGCTTTTTGATGCTATGGAAGCACCAACTTCCATTTCTGCACTTCTGCATGCTGCTACAATGGTTGCAGCAGGAATTTATCTTTTGATACGAATGGAATTTGTCTTTGAGGAAGTCAAAATCATTACCGAGATTTTAGTTTGGATAGCTCTTTTTTCTACTATTTTTTCAGCTCTAGCAGCTTATTTTACTACTAATTTAAAGAAAGAATTAGCAGCTTCGACAGTTTCCCAGCTCGGTTTTATGGCAATTGCAGTCAGTGTTGGAGCTTGGCAGGCTGCTGTTTTACATCTTTTTACACATGCTTTTTTTAAGGCAACTCTATTTTTGGGAGCTGGTTTTTTGATAGAAAAAAATGGAACAAAAGAAATGTCAGAAATGGGAAATACTAATTATAAAAAATTACCTTTATTTTCTGTCATCTATATTTTTGCATTAGCTGCATTGGTTGGTTTTCCTCTCACTTCAGGTTTTTTGTCTAAAGAATGGATTTTAAAAGAAACATTATCAAATCATTTTTTTGTAGGAATAGGTTTGTTTATAGCTACTTTTCTAACAGCATTTTATGGAGGAAGACAACTTCAACCACTTTTTTTTAATGAGGAGGATAACGATAATTCAAATAAAAAAATAATTTCTACATCTAAAAAATGGTTTTGGTATTTGCCTTTGATACTCCTTTTTGTAGGAAGTTTTTGGTTTGCCTTTTCGCTTCATCCTCTCAAACCTGATGAAAGTTATTGGCTCAAACAACTGCCAAAATTATTTTCCCATGCTCCTCATCATTTTAAAATTTGGCTTCCTATTTTGGCTATCTTTCTGACTGTTATAGGACTGATATTAGGATTCTCTAAAAAAATAAATAAAAGATTAAATCAAATAGAATTTATAGCCAGTATTAAAAATTATTTTTTATGGCAAGATAAATTTTTTATTCTTTGTTTTTGGAAGCCAATGACTCAAGTAGCTTACTTAACAGCACAAAAACAATCTGTGGTTACTACTCAAAAGTTTGCTAACCTTTGGGTAGGCATAGCAGCAATTCTCTCTCTCTTGGATAGAAAATTAGATTCATTTGTTGATACTTTTTCAAAAATTACTGTGGTTAGTGGTTATTTTTTGGCTTGGACAGACAAATATATAGTTGATTTTATGACTCATTTTGTAGTCTTTTTAATAAACTATACAGGCAAACAGTTGAAGAGTTTGCAAAATGGAAAAGTACAGTTTTATCTTTTTATTGTTGTTTCTATATTAGTTTCTTTACTATTTTGGTTAATGGATTAGATGTAGAAACCTGACAAATTCCCCCATAAAAACAATATAGCCTACTTTTTGTTTACTTTTAGTAAAACGATTAAACTACTTGTTTTGATTAATGAGTAGATTTTATTTCGTATTGAAGGATTAGAATAAATATGAAAAATTTATTTCATATTATTGATAATCCAGTATAAAAAAACAAATTATGGCTTACGTAAAACTTTACAAGAAAAAGTTAGAACACAATCACGCATTTTTAAACAAACTATTCAAAGAAGAAGGTGTAGAATGGGGTGTGGTAACAAAACTATTTTGTGGAACAGAAAAATACCTTCAAGAAATAGTAAACTTGGGGGTTATAGAAGTACACGATTCACGAATTAGTAATCTCAGAAAACTCAAAGAATTAAAGCCTGATATTCAGACTGTCTATATAAAACCTGCTGCAAAAAGAAGTATTAAAGATATTATTTCTTATGCTGATGTGAGTTTGAATACAGAACTTGATACCATAGAAATGCTTTCAAAAGAAGCTCAACGACAAGACAAACTTCACAAAATTATTATTATGATAGAAATGGGCGACCTTCGTGAAGGAGTCATGCCTGATGATGTCGTTGAGTTTTATGCTCAAATTTTCAAACTTCCAAATATTCGTGTTATTGGTTTGGGAACAAATCTAAATTGTTTGCACGGTGTTTTGCCTTCAGAGGACAAACTTATTCAACTTTCTCTTTATAAAAAAATCATTGAACTTACATTTGGTAGACAAATCCCTTGGGTTTCGGCAGGAACAACTGTAACACTTCCTCTCTTATTGAGAAAACAGCTTCCAAAGGGAGTAAACCATTTTAGAATTGGAGAAGCTCTTTATTGGGGAAATGATATTTTTTCAAATGGTTATATTGAAGGGATGGAAACTGATATTTTGGAGTTTTTTGCTGAAATTGTAGAAATCACTAAAAAACCTCTTATTCCGACAGGTGTTTTGGCAGAAAATCCAAGTGGTGAAATGTTTCAAATCAATGAAGAGGATTATGGAAAGATGTCTTATCGTTGTATCATCGATGTAGGTTTGCTTGATATCCGTCCCGAATTTTTAATTCCCAAAGATGAAACAATTGAACTTGTAGGAGCAAGCTCAGATATGCTTGTTATTGACCTAAAAACGAATCCAAATAATTATAAAATTGGAGATGTGGTTGCTTTCAGACTTAAATATATGGGCGCACTTTCTCTGATGAATTCAAATTATGTAGAGAAAATTGTAGAGTAAAATGGAATTGCTCTAAAAGTAAAAACGCCTTATAATTTTTGATTTATAAGGCGTTTTTTTTATTTGAATTTCTATAAATTATTATCAATTACTTTTTGTCTTTCTTTTTGTTCTCTTTCCAAAGTGGCTTGTTTGCGTTCTTTTTCAGCTTCTGAAAGTTTATCAGTCGGACAAGGATAATCAAACAAACATTTATCTTTGATTGCTTTTTCTACAATTTCAGGAACCATTGATTCCCAACCTTCTTTTCCTGATTTTATCATTTCTAATACGTTATCAGAGAAAATATGCAAGTTTTCAGTATTAATATTCTGAATAGTAGCTAGTTTTTGAGTTTCTAATAAATACTTGTACAAAAATGTCTGTTTAGGAGAAACCTCAAAGTCTTCACAACCCAAAATTTTATCTGTTCCTGGAATACGTGAAGGATAAACATACATTTTTACATTTGAGCCAAATAGTTTTCCGAAGGCTTCCAAAATTCCACCATTCAAATTTGTGTAAAACTCATCTTCAAAAACATCAGCAAGTGAATAAATACCTAGAATAATTCCGATTTTTTTACCACGAGTAAAGAGGGATAAATATTCTACCAAACGATAATATTCTTGATAATTAGAAATAATTACTGTCTTTCCCATCGAACAAAGAATATCTACTCTATCCAAGAAATCTTCATCACTAATTGTTCCTTCTGCACGAAGGTTGGCAAGAGTAAGTTCTACCAAGACCAACACATCTTTATTAGCTACATCAGGTTCATCTTTAAACATATCCAAACCTTTATCTAACATATCCACATTTACGTGGGTAGGTGGACGAAAACGACCACGAAGAGCTAAAATATTTTTCTTGTAAAGAGCTTCTGAAGGTTGCAAAACATTTCCATTTGCACCAAACATAGCTGCATTACTCATTCCATTTTTTACTAATTTCAAACTCATCAAACGATTATCTACGTGTTCGAAATCTGCACCAGTCATTCTAAACATATCAATCTCTACTCTATCTCTAGAAAGATTATCCATCAGCGAAGTAAGCATCAAGTCAGGAGTATGGGAATGATAAAAACAAGCATACATCAGATTAACACCAATAATTCCAACAACTTGTTCTTGTAAAAACTTATGATTATCTAATAAATTAATATGAATAATTACTTCATTGGGAGGTGTATTTGGTCTTAATTGAAAACGAAGTCCAATCCAACCATGTCCCCGATTGGTTTTATTATAATTCAAAACTTCAATCGTATTCGATAAAGCAAAAAAGCATGTATCAGGACGGTGTTCTCTCAAACGCTCTTCTACAAGTTCATATTCGTGTGAAATCATTTTTATAAGACGAGATTCACAAACATAACGTCCACTTTCCTCTGCTCCATAAATAGCATCACTAAAAGCCATATCATACGCTGACATAGTTTTGGCAATTGTTCCAGAAGCTGCTCCTGCCTTAAAAAATTGTGCAGCTACTTCTTGTCCTGCTCCAATTTCGGCAAATGAGCCATAAATACTTGCATCAAGATTAATTTTTAATGCTTTCTGTTTAGTAGTTAGTAATCGATCAATTGTTGTAGTAGAAGTATTGTTACTCATAGTTATATGAAGTCTTTTTGTTTAGAGGAAAGTAATTATTGCATAATAAAGCAAAAATCAGACTTAAAATTACAAAAAAGAGGTAACAAAGCCTATTATATTAGTGTTAATTTTACACTACTGATTTTTAAGAATGTTTTAACAGAAAAAATAAAGTTATTTGTCTGATAATCAGCTTTTTTTATCGAAAAAGCTAAATTGAAATGAAACCAAAAAAAAATGATACTTTTTTGAAAGTATCATTTTTATATAAAAACTGTTCGTTTTCTAAACTATTGACAGCCTTCTGAAAGGTCTGTCAAAGTTTGAATTTTTTACTATTAAAATTGTTTTCTACGATTTCTTTTAAAATCTTCAAAAACTAATTGTCCTAGTCCTTGCAGACCCGAATAATAGGCATTTCCACCATTTGTAGCTGTAAATTCTTTTACAAAACGCTGTAAATAAGGATCAGAAGCAATCATAAAAGTAGTAATTGGTGTTTTGAGTTTTTTACATTGTGCAGCCAAATTCAATGTCTTATTTAAGATTTTTGAATCCAATCCAAAGCTATTTTTATAGTATTTTAAACCTTGTTTTATACAGGTTGGCTTTCCATCTGTAATCATAAAAATCTGTTTGTTTGGATTTTTTCTACGACGCAAAATTCCCATTGCTAGTTCCAAACCTGCAACTGTATTGGTATGATAAGGACCTACTTCCAAATAAGGCAAATCTTTGACTTCAATCTGCCAAGCATCATTTCCAAAAACTATAATATCTAATGTATCTTTTGGATATTTGGTTGTGATAAGTTCGGCAAGTGCCATCGCTACTTTTTTGGCTGGTGTAATTCTATCTTCTCCATACAAAATCATAGAGTGCGAAATATCAATCATCAAAACGGTTGAAGTTTGTGCTAAATATTCCTTTTCTCTGATAGTAAGGTCGTTTTCTGTCATGCGAAACTCTCTAATCCCACCATTTATTTGAGCATTTCGGATAGATTCTGTATAAGAAATTTGATCTAAATCATCTCCAAAACGATACGGACGTTCGTCTGCCGAAACATCGCCACTATTTCCGTGAAACTTCGTTCTGTGATTTCCTCCTTTAGATTTTTTGAGTTTTCCAAATATTTCTTCTAATGCACTTCTTCGGATAGTTTGGTCACTTTTTGGTGTAACCTTTATTTCTCCAGTGGCTGCATTTTCTTCTAAGTAGCCTTTTTCCTTCAAATCCTCAAAAAAATCTCCTATTCCATAACCTTCTGAAGTAAGTGAGTGCTGTCTGTCCAAATCAGTAAGCCAAGACATTGCTTTTCCGACATCTCCTCCTGCCATTGATAAAAGTTGAAGAAAAATATCTAATAATTTATCAAAGCCACTATTTTTTTTTGATTTGGGTGGTGTATATTTTCCGAAGCGATAACCTTCCATAATTCTATATTTTTTATATAATTTTTTAGCTGTTTTTTTTATTGGAACGAATTGAATACAAATTTAGTTTTGGATTATCTGTTTTATTTAAAGTAGTAAATTCGCTTTCTAAGCTATAAAACTTACCTTTGCATTCCTTTTAATAAAAAATCAAAATTATTTTAATCTTTATACAAAAATGAAAATTACTAAATTATTATCTCTGCTTCTTTTAAGTCTTGTTTTCTCATCTAATGGCTGTAATGAAGACGATGAGAATGAAAACTTAGCAGTAGAAGAAAACTGTGATGCGCCTAGGTGCTATGTGAGTAAGCATACAGAAACTTACTATGATGATGATTCAGTTGATGAAGACGTATACGAAGATATATTTGAGTATAAAATGATAGGTGGAAAAAAAACGTTAGATAGAATTACTTCCAAGAATGACTATATAGAGTTCTTTTATGATGATAATAATCGTATGATAGGACGTAAAAATTATACACAAACTGGAAGATTTGATAGCGAGTATACAATTTTTTATACCGTAGATGGAAAAAGAGGTAAAACTACAGAAACGTACTATTATTCTGGAGGGCGTGAAAAAACGCACACTTTCGAATACAGTTACAATTCAGAGGGCAAATTAGTCTCTGTAAAAGAATACGAAGATGGTAACTATGAAGGAAAAAGAGTTATTCAAAGCTATAATTTAGAAGGTCAGTATTCTCTAATTTATATGTATGACCGAGAAGACAATATTTTTCAAACATTTGAGTTTGAATATGACAACTGTAATACTACTGGTAACCAGAGATATGTTTCAAATAATTTGAGAGAAAATATATTATTCTTTGATTTATTTCCTTTTTTTCCTAAATGTGATGTAAACTGTTCAATGTCAAAAACAACAAGAGAATTTGCAGGTAAAAGTTACGACATCATTTATGAATATAACACCCAAGGACTATTAAAAAAAAATATTGTCTATGATGAAGATGGAGAAATTCTTTCTGAATCAGAGTTTGAATACGAATGCGATTAATTCTCTTACCAAAATTTTATTTTAAAAAAAACTCAAAACAAATCTTTATACAAAAATGAAAATTACTAAATTATTATCTCTGCTTTTATTGTGTCTTGTGTTCTTGTCTAATGGCTGCAATGAAGACGATGAGAATGAAAATCTAGAAATAGAGGAAGGCTGCGATGCTCCTAAATGCTATGTAACACGTTCTAAAAAAGTATATGAAGGAGGAACAGAAAGCGTAACTCTTTGGAAATACAAAATAGTAAATGGAAAAAAACTGTTAGACAAATTAGTTCGTGAACAAAATGAGGAGAGTTTCTCAGTTTTTCAGTATGATGTTAATAATAATTACATAGGAAATAAACTATATAATGGAATTAGGCTTGAAGCTGAAAGTAAAATTACTTACAATAACATTCAAAAAATAGAAACTCTAAAACAATTATATTATGAGAATTCTAATAGTTTAGAATCTACTAGTGAATATAAGTTTGTCTTTGAATATGATTCAGAAGGAAAACTAAAAGCAATGGAAGTTTACGAAGATGGCGAGTACACACAAAAATCTATTGTACAAAAATATAATTCAGCAGGTGAAGGTACTCTAACTTATCAATATGATAAAGATAATAATCTAGTAGATAGTAGTTTAGTTGAATATAATAATTGTAATGCAATTAGAAACCAACAATATGTTTCTGATAATATCAGACAAACTACTGGATTAGAGTTTTATTTTCCTAGTTGTGAATCAAGTTGTCTTGCAAGCAAACAGATATCTTTTAATGAGCAGGGAGAATCTGCACCTGTATTTTTATATGAGTATGATGAGAAAGGGTTGTTAGACTCTCGTACAACTAAATCTGAACGTGGAGAAACTAAGTATGTAACATATTTTGAATACGAATGTGATTAATCTTCTAACCAAAATTTTATTTTAAAAAAACTCAAAACAAATCTTTATACAAAAATGAAAATTATTAAATTATTATCTCTGCTTTTATTGTGTCTTGTGTTCTTGTCTAATGGCTGTAATGAAGACGATGAGAATGAAAGTCTAACAGTAGAAGAAGGCTGTGATGCGCCTAGGTGTTACGTGAGCAGTACTAGACAGATATATATAAGTGGAGAAGAAATTCAAACTACTTGGGAGTATAAGACTGTAAATGGAGAGAAGCTCTTAGATAAAAATATCTCTGATAATTATATTAAAGAGTTTTTGTATAATAGTAGCAATTTTTGTACTGGGTACAGAGAATATAAAGGAATACCAAACAAGCTTAGTGCTGAACAAAAATATACATATAATAGTAATGGAAAACTTGAGAGCATTACACAAATATATTATGATAATAATCAGCAATCAAATGATGAGTATGTAAGAGTTTTTGAGTATGATGGTCAAGATAGACTAAAAACAATGAAATACTATGAAGGAGAAGTTTATATAGGAGAACATATAGTGCAAGAATATAATTCAGCAGGGCAGCCTACTATAATTTACTTTCAAGACACAGATGGTAATACATTACCTCCATATATATCTGAATATGCTGACTGTAGTCTGATTAAAAATAAGAAATATGTTTCTAAGAATTTGATACAAGTTATTGGTGATATCACATCTATTTTTGTGGATTGCGAATCGGGTTGCCCTGTGAAAAGAGTAAACTATTCAAATGACACAAATAATAATATAGACGAATATATAAACGAATATAATGAAGATGGATTAATAGAATCTCGTTCTTATAATCGTTCTGATGATGTAGATTTATCATATGTAATATATTACCAATACAATTGTGATTAAACCTCTAAAATCAAACTAACAAAAAAACCAATCTCTAAAGACATTTAAAGATTGGTTTTTTGCTTTTAAAAAAGATTGAAAAGCTGTTTTTTACTTTTTCTCAAACCATTTTTTATAGATTTTCTCCTGTGTTTTAGAAGGTTTATCTATTTTATCAATTCTGTAGCCTTTTGTGTCATCAGCTTCTAATTTTATAGTAAGCGTTTGCAAAAGCCCATCACGAGCAATAAGCAAAGTTACTTCATCACCTACATTTTTATATTGCAAAACTTCTGAAAGTTCGCCGTTTGAAGTTACTCTAAAATTATCGGCTGCAATAATTTCATCATCTACATTTAAGCCTTGTTTGTAAGCTGCGCCATCTCTTTCTGTACTTCTTACTTTCAGATTTCCACCACTTTCAGAAGTTCTGATTCCTAGAGTAGCCTTCCTTGTATTTTCAGAAACCATTAGTTTAAGACCAGCATAACCCAAATAAGTTGCATAATCTGGCATCTGTGTTCCATAAACTACATTATCAAAAAATGATTTGAAAGGTTTTCCTGCAATTTTTGCAACTGCTGCCTGAAACTCTTCATCTGTGTAACCTCTTTTTTGGTTTTTGTAATATTCATTGTATAAATAACGCATTACATCATCCAAATTTCTGTCTGCATCAGTCGCTTCAATAATCATTAAATCTAACATGGCAGCATAAACACTTCCTTGTCCATAATAAGAAACAGTAGTATTTCCAGAATTTTCATTCGGACGATAGGCTTTTATCCATGCATCAAAACTTGCTTCTGTAACTGGCTGAACGTGTCTTCCTTTTTTATTTTCTGCTGAAGAAATATTCCCTGAAAGTGTATTGAGATAATAATTATCATCTACAAAACCTGCTCTAGTAAGTAGCAATTCATCATAATACGAAGTAAATCCTTCAAAAATCCACAACAAATTAGTATGCTGTTCTTGTGTGTAATCGTAATTTGTAAGCGCAAAAGGACGCAAACGCTTTACATTCCAAAGATGAAAATATTCGTGAGCAACTAAACCTAAAAACTGTAAATGACCTTTCTCTGTTCCATACGACATTCTATCGACAACCAAACTGGTAGAGTTGAGGTGTTCTAATCCTCCACCTCCATATCTTGAATTATGAACAATAAACTTATAGTCTTCTGCTGGATTTTCGCCCCAAACTTTTGTTGCTTCTTCTACTACTTTCGCCATATCTTTTGTGATTTGGTCTTTGTTGTAGTTTCCTTTTCCATACATAATTACTGAATGTTTTACACCTGCTGCCTCAAACTCTAAAATATCTTGATTGCCTATTTCGATAGGAGAATCTGCCAAAATATCATAATTAGGAATTTCAAAAATATTTTCTTTTCCATCTTTGTTCTTTAACGAAGTAGAGATAGTTTTCCAATCACTCGGCTTTTCAATTTCTAAAATGGCAGGTTCATTTTTCATTCCGTCGACATACATAAAAATACTTGTTGGAATAAGTGCAGCGTGAGAAGCATCAATAAAACTCGTTCTTACAGAATGCTCAAAACCATAGACATCATACATAATCTTGACACTTGATTTGCCATTTGTTTGGACTTTCCATACATTTTTTGATGTTTTTTCAATATCAGAATCAGACTTTACACTCTCTACACCTTTTGCAAACTCACGAATCAGGTACGACCCTGGAGCCCAAACAGGCATCACAAAGTCAATTGTTTCTTTGTCTTTCGGAATTTCATTTACCTCAATCGTAACGCTTGTGTAATGCGTTTGTGGAGCAGGAAATTCTATTTTATAATTGATTTTTTGAGAAAAACCAGCAAAACAAATACTCATAAAGAGCAATACTGATAAAACAGTTTTAAAATTTCGGAATAACATAGTTGATTAGTTAGTTTCGAAACCCTAAGAGTCTTCAGCGACCCTTAGGGTTTGTTAGTTGAAAATGATATAACAAGTAGGCAAGTTAAGAGTTTTTAAAAGCAAAATTAAAAATCTGTTCATTATTTGACTGGAAATAACACTTTTATAGCTATTTCAGAATTATTCCAACAAAAAAGAATATATTTTTTTTGCTTTTGTTTGTGTAAAGATATTTTTATAGAATATAGTTTTCTTGATTTGTCTGTTTGCTAAGATGAGGATAGCAAAGAGACTCTTTAGTGAAAAAGATTAAAATTTATTTTCCATAAAAAAAATCCTCCAAAATCA
This sequence comes from Bernardetia sp. MNP-M8, assembly GCF_037126285.1. Taxonomy (NCBI): domain Bacteria; kingdom Pseudomonadati; phylum Bacteroidota; class Cytophagia; order Cytophagales; family Bernardetiaceae; genus Bernardetia; species Bernardetia sp. MNP-M8. Next base: position 1,936,263 of record NZ_CP147012.1, on the reverse strand, counting down.
TTTCATGAAAAAATGATTTTGAAGGATGATTTTTTGCTAATAATAACTTTAGGAACAATTACGAATTTAATTTATTGAGTACCAGTTAATTGAATATTTGAAAATAGTAGTTTATTTACTTCTTATTCCTTAGAAAAATATTATATAAAAAACGCAATCAAACCAACAATCAAACAGTATATAGCAAAATAAATAAGTTTACGTTTCTTAACTAGCTCTACCATCCAATAACAAGCAATCAGTCCGACTATGAAAGCTGTAATAAATCCAATGGAGAGAAAAGAAATATCTAAAGAAGCAGGATTTGGACTTTCAAAATAATCTTTTACTTCTAAAAGTGTAGCTCCAAAAATAGGTGCAAGAACCATCAAAAACGAAAAACGAGCAGCTTCACTACGTGGAACTCCAATCAAAAGAGCTGTTGCAATGGTAGCACCCGAACGAGAAATTCCTGGTAAAACAGCTATTGCTTGTGCAAGTCCGATAATAAAAGCCTGTAAATAAGAAATATTTTGATTGAGAGCAGCCGTTTGGCTATGTGTTTCTTTTAGAGTTGTTTCATCATCTAAAATAGATTGTTGTCCACTTGTAGGAACACTATTCTCTTGCTTTAGGCGAGTAATGAGTAACAAAACTCCTGTAATCATCAACATGCCACCCACAAAAGGAATATTTCCTACAAAGAAAGACTCTACCCATTTCTTAAAAAACACACCAATTATTCCGACAGGAATCATCGAAATAACTATTTTTACAGCAAATTCCCATTCATCATTCCATTTGAACTTGAGCATTCCTTTCAAAATAAAACCAATTTCTTTTCTAAAAATAACAACTGTACTAAGAGCAGTTGCAGCATGCAGGATGATAGAAAAAAGAAGATCGTCAGAGGGTTCTATTCTCAAAAGAGCTTTTCCTAGTTCTAAATGTCCACTACTACTGACAGGCAAAAATTCTGTTAATCCTTGCAAAATACCTAAAATGAGAGCTTCCAACCATTCCATAAATTCTTTTTTATTTTATTTCTAAAGTCTTGTTTTTCATAATCAAAGGCACAAAATTAAAAGAGTTTGGCAACAAGACAACTACTTTTTCGTAAAAAAAACTAAATCATTTCATAAATAAAGAATTGTTTTATCTTTGAATCAATTTTTTACGTAAATTTTGGGTAATTTTAAAGACAATATTTACTATTCACTATTTTTTATTATTTCTCTCTTTTTTATGAAACATTTACATACGCTCTTAATCGTTCCCATTATCATTGCACTTTTCTTGCTTGCCATTCAACAATCTTGTGCTCAAGTAGAAATGCCTGTCCCTAGTCCAGCAGCTTCGGTTTCACAAGTAATTGGGGTTACCAAAATCTCAGTAGATTACTCTTCTCCTGCTGTTCGTGATCGTGAGATTTGGGGAAAACTTATTCCTTATGGCGAAATGTGGCGTACAGGTGCAAACTCACCTACAAAAATTACTTTCAGTACTGATGTTATGGTAGAAGGACAAAAAGTAGAGGCTGGTTCTTATACAATTATCACTATTCCAAATGAAAAAAAATGGACTGTTATTTTAAATAAAGATTCTAAAGGAAATGGTGTGTTTTCTTATTTAGAAGAAGATGATGTAATTCGTGTAGAAGTAACTCCAAAAGAAACTGATATGCGTGAATATTTATCTTATATGATTTTGCCTCAGTCAGATATGGAAGCACATTTAGTAATGAGTTGGGAAAAATTGAGCATTGCTGTAAAAATTACGACAGACACAAAAGCAAATGCTGTTGCTTCTATTGATAAAGGAATGGGTATTTATGGTAGAGCATGGTATGATTATGCTTCGGCTGCTGAATATTATGTTCAGAATGATTTGGATATAGCAAAAGCTGCTACTTGGGCTACTCTGTCTACAAAATTAAATGAACAACATTTCTTTCCTCAGTGGATTATGGCACAAGTAAAAGCAAAACAAGGAAAATATAAAGAAGCTATTGCACATGCCAAAAAAGCACAAGAAATGGGTGCAAAAAATGGTGGTGGTTTTTATGACGCTCGTAAAGCAAGCATTGAAACTAGTCTATTGCAATGGAAAAAAAAGTAAAGTAGTTTTAGCAAAAAGTATAAATTGAAACTATTTTAATAAATCTGATAAAGCTATTCATTGAAATTTGAGTGAATAGCTTTTTTTCATATAACTTGATTTAGTTTTTTTTCGTACATTAGGATAACATTAGAATCAACTTTAATCCAACATTTATGCTAGAGCTATTAATTATATTTGGTAGTACATTTGGAATTGCTACAAGTGCTATTGTCACAAATTATTTCTATAAAGTAAAAAAACTAGAAGTTGCTCGTCGTCTTAGTCAACAAGAACAACAACAACTTGATATGATAATGCAAGAAAATGATGAACTGCGCCAACGTTTGGAAAATGTAGAAGTAATTGTCTCAAGTGCAGATTTGGATATTCTTACAGCAGGAGCTTCTATGGAAGATATTACTCGTATCAAGAATACAGTAAGTCAAGTAAGAGATAGCAAACGCTTTAAATTGCGTTAATAAAAATATTTTTCTTAATAGTATTTCCTCACTTATTTCAAATGAGTGAGTTTTTTTTTGTAAAAAACAAGTGCTTTTTTTGATTTGCCTACCATTTTATACTCAAACTAATAAAAAAAAATCTGTTTCACACAGAATGCCATGTGGTTAAAATAGAATATAACTTAAAAAGCAATATGAGTGGTAGCAAAACCCAAAAGATTTATTACTTTTGACTTTGTTTATAATCATTCTAAATAAATGTATTTTTATAGACTACAAAACTATTCTTATAAAATTCAATCAAAAAAACAATGGCAAATAAAAACTCTATGTCTTTAAAGATACGAATTATTCATCGCTATTTAGGCTTTTTTCTAGTTGGAATTATGAGTGTGTATGCGCTTAGTGGAATTATTTTGATTTTTAGAGATTCGGATGCGTTCAAGCAAGAAAGGGAAGTTACAAAACAAATAAAAGTAAATGCTTCTTCAGATGAGTTAGGTAAATTATTAGAAATGAGGAGACTAAAGGTTACTAAAGAAGAAAGTAATAAAATCTATTTTCAAAATGGAATATATGATAAAGAAACTGGAATAGCTGACTATAAAGTAAAAGAACTACCTTTTATTTTGGATAAAATGACACATCTACACAAGTCAAAATCTGGTGATTCATTGTTTTTTCTTAATATCTTTTTTGGAATTGCGCTACTATTCTTTTCATTTTCTTCATTCTTTATGTTTTTACCTAAGACAAGTGTTTTCAAGAAAGGCTTGTATTTTACCTTAGCAGGAGTTATTCTGACTTTATTATTACTTTTTGTATAGCTTTTTGATAAAAAATAAAACTATAAAGTCATTTCAAAAATTCTAATGATGAGATTTTAAAATGACTAACTTTGCTTCTATAAAACCTAAAAATACTAAATTATGAACAAAATTATAGAAATCAACAACGACTATTCTTTAGAATTGCCTGACTTCTTGAGTACAACCGATTCTCTAAACCCTAATGCTTCACTTCAATATCAAAATCTTGATAAAGAACTTTTTGTCATTGTAATAGAAGAAGACCGTAAAGAGTTTACTAAAAAGATAATAGATAATAATGCAGAAGAAGTATATCCACCAAATTTAAAAGGCTATACAGATATTATAAATCATTCTATTGGTGAAACCATAACTATCAGCGCACGTACTGAAATCGAAGATTGGGAAATTAATGGTTTAGCTGCCAAAAACTTTACCATTCAAGGACAAACACAAGATAAAATTGCTGTCTATTATAGCTTTACAATCATAAAAGGAAAAGACAATTATTATCAGATTGCTCAATGGACTGCCAAAAATCAGAGAGCCTTATTTGAAAAACAAATGGTTGAAATTGCAAAATCATTTAAGCAGTTGTAAGATTTTATTTTAACTCTAAGACTACAAAATGAAAACAATAGTAATAGCTTTGCTAATTTCTCTATGTACAACTTTTAGTTTTGCACAATCAGAAAGTGCTACTAGATATATTGATAAAGCAAACGAAAAAATTGAGAAAAAGGAATATAAAGAAGCTTTAGATATACTAAGTTTTGCTATTAGTGAAATGCCTGATTCTATGAATCTTTATAGCATGAGAGGATCATTGTTCCAAGCTTTCAAATTGTATGATAAAGCTATTTTAGATTATTCTTTAGGTATAGAAAAAGCTTATAATCTAAAAAATAAAGCTTTTTTCTTATCAAGTAGAGGTGAAATGAAGGTTTATATTATGGATTACGAAGGCGCATATAGTGACTTTATTCAAGCTATTGAAACAGATTCTACTAATCTTGATGCGTTAAATAATTTAGCAGCAGTTTGTGATGAGGTAAACAAACCTGATGAAACTCTAAAATACTTGAATCAAGTAATTAAAATTGATTCTAATTATGTCCCAGCTTATGTAAATATAGGATTCAAATATCAAGTTATGGGTAAGTATCAAGAATCTATTAAGTTTTTTGACAAATCTATAAAACTAGCTCCTGACAAGCCATTAGGATATAGTAATAGAAGTTATAGCAAACTCAAAATAGGAGATATAAAAGGGGCATTAGAAGACATTAACTATTCTATTGAACTATTTCCTACCAACTCTTATGCTTATAAAATCAGAGCTTTGATTCTGATAGAAAAAAATAAGCTAAAGAAAGCTTGTGCTGATCTAAAGATAGCTGAAGAATTAGGGTATGCTAATCAATATGGGAATGAAGTCGCTGAACTGAAAGCTAAATATTGTAAGTAACTGAATTTGACCCACGAATTTACTCGTGGGTTTTATTTTTTATTTAGACAATCTAAATTCAACTCTACGATTTTTGGCTCTTCCTTCTTCATTAAAATTATCAGCTATTTGTTTTTGAGAACCAAATCCTTCATAACTTACTCTGCTTTTATCAATTCCTAAAGAAATAAGTTGTTCTGAAACTGCTTTTGCTCTGTCTTTTGAGAGTTGTAAATTATAATCTGCTTTTCCTGTGTTGTCAGTATGTCCTTCAATATTTACTTTCAGCGTTGGGTTTTCTTTCAAAATTTCAAAAAGACGATATATTTCAGGTAAAGAAGTTTCTTGTAGTGCATAACTATCAAAATCAAAAAATAGATTATTTAGTCGGACTGTTTTTTGGTCGTCTATGAGTTCGGATATTTCATAAATTTCTAGGTTTTGATTGGCGTTAAAAATAATCGGTTTGTCTTTTATTCCTGTTTGATTTGTTCCATTATTATTTTCAGTATTTCCTCCTTTATTTCCTTGACTTGCATTCTGATTGATAGAAATATTTTGAGAAGTAGAAAACGTACCTTCTTGTTTTGCATACATTCCTATTTTTGAAGAAGTAGAATTTGAGTTAGAAAGTAAATTACTTGAAATTTGAACTTGAAATGAGCCATCTTTTGCATTACTTTTTGTTGAAGAAATAATTTTTCCTGTTGTCAAATCTTCTATAAAAATTTGTGTCTGAATTCCTTTTCCATTCTTATCAACAATTTTTCCTATGATAATTGTAGGTGGCAAAACAGGGTCTGGACGAAAACGCTCAGGCACTTCAAAACGATAAATGTCATAATTGGTCTTGTAAGAATTATTTTGATTCTGTTGATTATTTGTTTCTGTGTTTTTCAAAACAATAAAAGCAAACTCTCCAGAAGTTCCCATATAAAAACCATCCAAAAATGGCGTATTGATGCTTTTTCCTAAATTTACAGGTTCAGACCATTCTGTCCAAGAATTTGGATTTAAACGTTTTGACATAAAAATATCGCCACTCCCAAGTCCATAATGTCCGTCCGAAACAAAGTAAAGCGTTTTCATATCTGGATGCAAAAATGGCTGCGTTTCGGCAAAAGGAGTGTTTATAATTTCGCCCAAGTTTATTGGTTCGTTCCATTCTCCAGTTTCTTGATTTTTTTCACTTACAAAAATATCAATATTAAATTCTTCTCTTCCGTGAAAATACAAACGGTCTTTAGGAGCTTTGGGTAAATAATTTCCTACTACGCCTTCTCTATCCGACGAAAAAACAACAGCATTTCCATCAACTGAAAAACTCAAACCTGCTTCATAATTTGGTGTATTGACAGGAAAAGGAAAGGCTTTTATACGTCCCCAAGTGGGAGAATTTGTAGTATTATCTTGTTTTATATTTCGTTCTGCAAAAAACAAATCTCCATTTCCTAGTTTGTTATTTTGTTGTCGTAACTCAATTTTATAGGCATCAAGACTTCCATAATTTCCGAACAAAACAAGCGTATTTCCATCAAAACTGACACTTTGAGGAACTTCATGCGTATTTGTATTTACGCCATCAGGCAAACGAATTGCTTTCGAATATTTACCGTTTTCAAACATCGAATAATACACATCTTGCCCTGTTCCCAAATCCATTCTACAAAAATAAAGTCCTTCATTTCCATACGCATCTAAAAATGGAACTGGTGCAGTTTCGTAGCCTTTTGTATTTACGTTTTGTCCTAAATTCTTTAAGTTGAGATTGTCTTCTTTTGCATTTAGAAGAGCAATTATTTTATCAAAATCGTTTTCACCAAAGTTTTTCTCATTATTATTTTGAACAAATAAAGGCTTGAATTTTTGATAAACTGCACTGGCTTCATTCCATTTTTTATCAACAATCAACGGACTAGCCAACTTCTGAACGGCTACAAAGGCAAGTTGATGAGGTGCAAACTCTTTTATAAAACCTTCATACAAATCACAATTTATACACTTATCATTATTAGATTCATAAATAACTCCTTTATAATGAAGATTCAGTTTACAAAAAAGCTGCAAAACTGTCATGTTTTTTGTTTTGGCAAAGGCTTCTAATTTTTTGTATTCTTCTTTATTTTTGTAGCCATATTCAGGAAAATTCCAATCTGCACCATAAAATTCTGGAATAATGTTTCTTAGTTCGTCTTCGGTGTAATCTTCCAAAATACAATCACAATATTTTTCATACAAATAACCATTTCCTGTTCCTCTAGCACGTAAATCTGGAATATTTATAAATTCTTTCAACAGACTTCGACGAGCGTTTCTGATTCCGTTGTATGGACGAGTTTTTTGATAGGTTTCCAAAAAATCAGTTGCTTGTAAGACCAAAATATGGCGCAAAGCCTGTGTCGTATCTGCATTTTCTGGGCGATTGTAAGGAGGCGTAAGTGGCAAACGCTGAAAAGGAACATAATAAAAAGCATCGACAATCAAATTTGAAGCTGCTGTTGCAATGCCTTCTTTGAGGTTAAAAACATCTTTAAAATTGCCTATTCCTTCCGAAATGAGTTTGTTTTTGTCTGATTCTGACAAAGCTCTATAATTTTCTAAGGCTTGAGAAGCCAAATTATAAGCGTGTTTTAGTGTATCGTGTTGAGATTGAAAGTTTTTGAAACGCAAATCTTCTGTTTTGGTTTCGATGACTTTATTAGACTGATGCAGCAGCAGCGTAGCATACGCACGATTGTAAAGCAGAGCCGTATTTTGAGGTTCTTTGAGTAGTAATCCATCAAAAATAGAAATTGCTTTTGGGTAATTTTTGGATTGAAGGTTTTGTAATCCTTCTTTTAGCGTATTCTCATTTTGAGAAAATACAAAAGTCTGAAAAAATAAGCAGAAAGAAAATACAAGTAAAAAAAAACGCATATAGATTTTGTGTTTTAGATGATTCTGTTTCTAAATTACTCAAAATTAATGCTAGTTGTTTGGTTATTAATTATTAAAACATTAACAGTCCTTTTAGAAGGCTGTCAATAGTTCTATTACAAACTATTGTCAGAGTTGTTTTGGATTACCAAAAAACTACTGACAAAGTTTTATATTTGTTAACATTAAAAATCTGCTACTCAATAGTAAAACAAAACTCAAATATATGAATGATTTCAAATTAGTTATTAGTATAGATTTTTATATAGAACCTAATACATTAGGATTTATAATTGCAAATGAAGCACTAAATTCTACAAGTGCTACTGTTATTCAGTCAATTAATTATTTTAAACATCAAATTTATAACTCTATTGACAATACTAATTTTGATACTAATAATTTGACACTGAACGGAGTAAATTTTATAAAAAAGCTCATTTTTGTTTTAGAAGATAAAAAATTTTCAATAAATATTTCTAGGATAAATTCTGAACTACCTACAATAAATATTACTTTACATTTTGAAGGGAATAATTTAGCACAAAAATTAGAACTTTTTTTAGATAAACTTATTCTTAACTACAACCAATTAGAGGAATATGGTTTATCTAAAGAAATTGGAGAAATAGATTTGATATTATGGAACTATTATAATGATAGCATTTTACTCAAAAAAAGTGTTTTAAACAAACTATTATTTCTCCAAAAAGGACTTCCTTCTTTATCTACCAACTCTTCTGCCAGTAGTCCATACATCGAAGAGGCTGATGAGTATTATAATTACGATCAATTAATCTTTACAGATATAGATTCAAATGAAAAAATGAACAATATAGTTACTTTGTGGGAAGAAAAAAGTAAAAATAGATATTCTTCTATTCAACAATGGAGTAAAGATATAGAAAAGAAAAAATTAATACTTAGCATAGAAATTCACGATGATATTAATTATGATGTCTTGTTTTCTGATTTGATAAAATTCTCAAATTATCTAAAGAATAAATTCACGATTACTTTTGGAGTTTACCATTATTCGTATGACGGAGGAGAAATAGGCTCTGAAATACTTTTAGAGCTTATAAAAAATAATATTAGCTTTTTGCTTACTAAAAGTTTGTTTCCTCCATCATCAAATGTTGTCTAAAAACTACTATTAGATAACAAACCTAAAACTCTACTTTTCTATAAATATCTGTAAATGGAATTTTTATATCTAAAGTAGGAAAAGATAGCATTTTTTCTATTCCTGTGATGGTTTCGATTTGCCATGAGGATTTATTGATGTCTTGTTTTTCTAGCTTCATTCTTCTGTATATTTCTACTTGTGGCTTGTCCTGTAAAATCAAAACGTAATATTCCAAACTAGGAATTTGTTTATAAAAACTTATCTTCTCTATCCCATTCTTCTGTATAGTTTTATTGCTTTTTGTTCTAACTAAAGGTACGAAATTATTGAGTTTTATGTTGAAGTAGCAAAATGACATTTAAGGATATGTATTAATCTTCGGAGGAGTGAAATTTATAAGGAAAAACTTTATCTTCTTACTACATAAAAAAAGTATAGATATTTTTACCTTTGTGATAAACTCTAGGACAGATAAAGATTTTGTATTTTCATCTATAAAAAAATCAATTTTACTTGTTATGGCAAAGAAAACCACAAAAAAAGCAACTCAAAGCTCTGCAACTGATGTATTAGTAATTCCTTCAAAAAAGGCAACTTTATCAACTCCTCAAAAAACCTATAATAGGAATATAAAAGAAATTGATAAAAGAAAATTAGAATTACAGGGATTAGAAAAAGAAATCAGAAAAATTCAGCAACGTGTTCATTCAGAAATTTTTCCAGAATTAGATACTTTGCAAAAATTGCGTGTAGAAAAATTAGAAAAAATGGATGCTTTTTTTGACCAAAAATTATCAAAAAAACATACTGAAAAACTAATGGACATTTTTTTCGAAGAACTAGATGTGGTAATAGGTGAATCTATGGAGTATCCAATGGATGAACAAATCAAAGAAAGAGTAACAGAATTGCATGATAAACATGCTGATATGACTATAGAAGAAGTCCAAAATGAAGCAAAAGAAGATATGTTAGGAACAATGAAAAATGATTTAGAAGAGATGGGGCTGGGAGGTATAGACCTTGAAGATTTTGATTTTAGTATGGACGGAATGAAAAAAATAATGGAAGCCATGTTTGAAAAACAAAAGGAAGAACAAGGTGAAAGAGAACAAGAGAGAATAGAAACGGATGAAAAATTTGCTGCTAAAAAGCAAAATGAAAAAGAAGAAGAAAAAGAACGTACCAAAACGGTAAAAGGCATTTACAAGCGTTTAGTAAAAGAATTACACCCCGATTTAGAAGCTGATATAGACGAACAAGCACGAAAAAATGAACTCATGCAGCGCATTACTCAAGCCTACAATGACAATGATTTTTTTGAGCTTTTGAAGCTCAATATCGAACACCAAACACGTAATAAAGGAGATATATCTAAATTGGCAGACCAAGAAATTGAATATTATAATCAAATCTTGAAATCTCAAATAAAAGATTTAAAAATGAATATAAAAGCTCTAAAACAGAGTTTTTTATATGATTATTATGGAGGTTCGCCACAACGTTTAGGTCAAGTTATAAGACGTTGTAAAGAAAAAATAAATTCTGAAAAAGAAATTTGCCAACATGAAAATGAAACTACATTTTCTTCTCTCAAAAATTGGAAAGAATCGCTAAAACATAAAGTAGAAGAGGAAGACGATTTTTCTATTTTTGCTTTGATTTTTGGTGGAAATGCAAAAGAACATGCCTATAAAGAAAAAATGGATTTTATATATGGAAATACAAAAATGCCTTTTGGATTTTAGTTAAAAAACAATTCTTTTTTTGCAAATCAAAAAATAAAACCTTACCTTTGCACTTCATTTTTTTTACACTATTAACTGATTTGGTATGAGAAATTACGAAGTAACATTTATTCTCACGCCCGTATTGTCCGAGAGTCAGTTGCAAGAAATTAGCGATAAGTTCTACAACTACTTGACAAATAACGGTGCAAACATTTACAATCGTGAGAACTGGGGTTTGAAAAAACTTGCTTATCCGATGCAAAAGAAACATAGTGGACATTATCACTACTTTGAGTTTGAAGCTGACCCACAACTTTTAAAAGGTTTGGAAACAGAATTTAAACGTGAAGAACATGTAATGCGCCATTTAGTGGTAGCTCTTGACAAGCATTCTATGCTTTTTAATGAGCGTCGTCGTAATGGAGAATTTAATAAAAAGAAAGAAACTCCTAAAGAAGAAGAAAACGATAAGCCAAAAAGAAAATAATTTCTTTTTGTTTTGATTTTTTTTCAATCTCATTTCCTTTTTTTTACAAAAAACTATTCATAGATTATGCCTTTAATCAACGAACCAATCCACAGCTCAAGACAAGAGCGTCGCAAAAAATATTGTCGTTTCAAAAAATCAGGTATCAAGTATGTTGATTACAAAGATGCTGAGTTTTTGAAAAAATTCTTGAACGATCAAGGTAAAGTATTACCTCGTCGTATCACAGGTAACAGCCTCAAATTCCAACGTAAAGTAGCGCAAGCTGTAAAACGTGCTAGACACTTAGGTCTATTGGCATTTGTTGATGACAACGGAAAATAAGCCTGCCTTCTTTCCTATTTTATTTATTAAAACCTATAATTCAAAAATAGATTATGGATATTATCTTAAAACAAGGCGTTAAAGGCTTAGGAGATAGAAACGATATCGTATCAGTAAAACCTGGTTATGCTCGTAACTATCTTATTCCACAAGGACTTGCAATGGTAGCCTCAGCGTCTAACCGTAAATCGGTAGCTGAAACTGAACGCCAACAAGCTCGTAAGCTCGCCAAACACAAAGAAGATGCTCAGACATTGGGCGACCAATTAGCAGCCGTAACTTTAGAAATTCGTACTAAAGCAGGTGAGTCTGGTAAAATCTTCGGTGCAGTTACTCCTATTCAAATTGCAGAAGCACTTAAAGAAAAAGGTTTTGAAGTGGATCGTAGAAATATCACGATGCCAAACGACCTCAAAATGCTTGGAGAATATACAATCTCTGTTTATCTTCACAAAGAAGTACAACCAGAAATTAAATTAAACGTAATTGAAGAATAATCTTTATTCTATATTACTTTAATATAAATTCCCTTTATTCTATTGATTTAATCTACTGAATAAAGGGAATTTTTTTGTTTCGTACAAACAGCAATAATGAAAGTATAAAAATACTTCTAATTTGGCTTCTCATAAACAGCTTCTTTCCAATGTTCTAAAATTGGATTCATTTTCTTAAACCATAAACTAGGAATAAGAGCTATCAAAATCATGGTAGGGTAACCAGAAGGAAGTTGAGGACTTTCATCAAAATGTCTTAAAACTTGATATTCTCTAGTAGCAAATGCATGATGGTCAGAATGACGTTGAAGTTGAAACAGAATAAAGTTACTTACCTTATGACTACTATTCCAAGAATGAAATGGATTTACTCTCTCATAGCGATTGGGAGCAATTTCTTTTCTAACAATTCCATAATGTTCTACATAATTGACAGCTTCTAAAAGTGAAAACCCGATAATAGCTTGACAAACTAATAAAATAGGAACTTCCCAAGCCAAACTACCTTTATAAATTGAAAAATAAAGGGTAGAAATAATTACTCCAAAAATAGGTAAAGCTGTGTACCAAATCATCGCATTTTCACTACTTTTCTTTGATATATTCTTCCTTTCTAGCCTTTCGTTTTCTAATTTCCAAGCATGTTGGTAACTTTCGCTTACACTTCTTTTCCAAAAGTGATAAAAATTTTCATTCTTTTGAGAGGTAGCTGCATCATGTGGAGTAGCTACCCAAACGTGATGTCCTCTGTTGTGTTCTATGAAAAAATGCATGTAGCCAACTGTAAACAACAAGACTTTGCTAAAAAACTGGTCTAGCTTGTCGGTCTTGTGTCCAAGTTCGTGTGCTACTGTAATTCCTACACCTCCTGTAACCAATCCTAACGAAATAGTGAACCCAACAGCTTCCCACCAAACAAGAGTGTTAGAAATTATAACAGACATAGCCCAAGTCAGAAGTCCAAGCTGAATAAAAACCCAACAGTAAAGGACAAACTTAAAAAATAACTCTTCACTTAATTTAGCCTCCTCTTCTTTTTCGATATTTTTGGTATCTGTTCCAATATAATAATCTAAAAGTGGGATTATACCAAAAACGAATATAATTGTCAAATAATTTCCCATTCCTCCCAAATAGTATCCCAAAATGAGCATAAAGGGAAGTGAAAAAGCACTGAAGAAGCCTAGTTTTTTGGAGAGTTTCATTGCTATTTTTATAAATTAGTTTTTTGAATCAACTGTACATAGTCAAATTTGAACACTCTAAAATACAAAATAATATCAATAATTTATAATCTTAACTACTTTTTTTGTATCAAAATCATGGGCATGAAAAAAGGCTATCACTTTCTAAATGATAACCTTTAACTATTTTTTATAAAAATAAACCTATATACGTTTATTTTATATTCTTACATACCTTCTTTAACTTCTTCAGCAGCAGCACCCAAAGAATCAGCAGCAACTTCTAAAGAGTCACCAGCAGCTTCCATCATATTAGAAGCATCATCAGTTTCGTCGATGATAGTTTCATCAATGATTACAGTAGTAGTATCATTAGTAGCATCACTTGATTTTGTACCATCACAAGCAACAAGAGTCAAAGTAGAAAAAGCAACAAGAGAAGCAAAAGCAAGAGTTTTGATAGATTTCATATTTTCTTTGTTTAAAGATTCGTTTGTTTAGAGAAAACTAAAATTAGTAAGTAGTAATTGTTAAAGAAGTATTGCACCTTGCATAACCTCCAACGATTAAAGGCACAAAATAATACTTAAAAAATCAGAAAAGCAAAGATTAATTAAAATTAATTTTGTTTTTTTGGAACGTGAATAAATATGCGTTCTGCATTATGAAAATTTTACCTATAAGTTTATAAAAAATATATGAAAAGTATAATAAATAAAAATTTACACCTAAATAACTCACTCATTTACAAGAATTTGGTTTATGCTCTATTTCTCAGTATTCTCTATTTTACTTTCTTCTTCCACAGCCTAGTTTTAGCACAGAATGAAGAAAATATTGCTTTAGGGGAATGGCGAACACACCTAACTTATTTTGATGCTCAAACAGTTGCTACAAGTGAAGAAAAAGTATATGTGGCTTCTCAAAATGGTTTATTTTTTTATGATAAAGAGTTTTCAAACCTTGAAGTCATTTCAAGAATAGATGGTCTTTCGGATATTGGGATTGCTTATTTACAGTATTTACCCAAGATAAACCAACTTTTAATTGCTTATACGAATGGAAATATAGATTTTTTGTCAGATAATGAAATTAAGAACTTTCCTGTTTTTTTCGAAGATGCAGCCATTTTAGATAAGCAGATTTATCATGTTTACTATCTTCAAAATATAGTTTGGGTAAGTACAAATGCTGGAATTTTAGAAATTGATGTAGAAGATTCAAAAAACAAACGCATCAGAAATTCCTACCAAAACTTAGGTGAAAATGGAGAAATAATAAAAGTATTTGCTACAACTATTCAAGATAATATTATTTATGCAGCAACAGAAAAGGGTGTTCGATATATTTCTCTCAATGCTTCTGTCAATAAAAATGACTTTAGAAACTGGCAAACAATTCCTTCTACTCAAAATAAAGTGGTGGAGTCTATTGGTTCAAATAGTACAATAATTCTTTTTTCAATCCAAAATGAAGGCGTTTTTACTTACAATGGAACGACAAGTAATCCAATTTCTCAAATCCCAATTTCCAACGTGTATGATATAAGTGAAGATAGAACAAATTTAACAACTCTTTTTATATCGTCTGAAACTGGGCTTTATCAAATTGAAGGAGCTAATTCTTCTCTTCAAATAAATAAGATAGAAAGTGACTTAATAAAAGCTCCTCGCCAAGCCATTTCTGAAAGTGGAAGCCTTTGGATAGCTGATAACAGAACTGGATTAGTTACAAACACTTCTACTAATTTTGTTTCCTTATTTCCGTCTGGAACATATAGTCAGAATACATGGGGATTTATACAGGCAAAAGGAAAAATTATTGCTTTTTCAGGTGGATATACAGAGCCTTTTAATCCATTGAACCGAACAACAGGCTTTTATGTTTTTGAAAAGGGAGAATGGACAAACTATAATGCAGAAAACAGAGATATTACAAGTAAACCCATTCCAAATGTTAGAGATTTAGTAGGAGCAACCTATTCAGAAACAGAAAATAGAGTTTATTTTGCTTCTCTTCAAGATGGTATTTTAGTTTGGAATTTGGCTGATGACACATTTTCAGTTTTTGACTCTACCAACTCTCCTTTACCTCATAACCGAGTTATTGATGTAGAAAGTGATAATTTGGGTAATATTTGGGTAGCTCTCTCTGGAAGTAATTTAAGAGAAGATGCTTATTTGAGAAAACAACCAAATGATGATACAGCTGCTTCTTGGAAAGGATTTCGTTTTAATCAAACTAGAACTACTTTTCCTCTATCACTTGAAATTGATGAAAATAATAATGTTTGGGCAAGACTTAGTCGTTTTGTACAAGGGGGAATTTTGGTTTTTAATGAAGAAGGTGAAAGTAAAATTTTAATAGAATCTGTAAATGCTGGAAATTTAGCTTCTAATAACATAACAGCTCTCAAATCTGACCAAAATGGTGTTATCTGGATAGGAACATCAGCCGAAGTAAGTGCTAGTGTTCGTACTTTTTCTGATATTTTTGGTATCTTCAATAGTCAAGATTTGAATGCTAGAGATGTCTTTTTTGAATCTAGGCAATTATTGAGAGATGAAACCATTACCAGTATTTCATTAGATGGAGGAAATAGAAAATGGTTTGGAACGACAAACGGAGCATGGCTTTTTTCAGAAGATGCTTCAAAACAGTTTCTACACTTTACAGTAGAAAACAGCCCTCTTTTTAGTAATCAAATTTTGGATATTGAAGTTCAAGATGAAACTGGAGAAGTATTTTTTGCCACTCCCAGTGGCATTATTTCCTACCGTGGTACTTCAACAGTAGCTAAAACTGATTTTTCGACTGTAAAAATATTTCCTAATCCTGTAAGACCAGAATTTAATGGAGTAGTTGCTATTGAAGGTCTTACACAAGATGCAAATGTCAAAATTACTGATATTAGTGGAAGATTGGTTTATGAAACTAATTCTTTTGGTGGGACAGCTACTTGGAATGGAGTAGATTATAATAATGCCAAATCAAAAAGTGGTGTTTATTTGGTATATGTTTCTAGGCGAGATGGAAGTGAAGGTTTTGTGGGGAAAATTGTTTTTATCGAATAATTTGTAACTAAATTATAAAGTAAAAAGCAGCATTAATTCATATTTAAGCGTATAGACAAAAATGAAATATTGTATATTTACATTCTTTTACAAATCTTGATTTATTTATTATTAATTAGAATCTCAATTTTTGCGCTAGTTTTTGTAGTTGTACTTTACATATTTACACACATTAAGTTGATTTTCTCTAACTGAATTATATAAATCAGTTTTATTATCTTATTTATTCTTATATTATATTATCCGAAAAATCTATACCTATGAAATTTAATTGGAAAAATACAGTGCTTCTTATTGCTTTTTTAGCTACTTCATTTTCTTTGTGGTCTTGTCAAGGCGATGACGAAATAGATCCAGAAGCAGTAATTTCTGCACTTATTGATGGTGAGCCTTGGAATGCTTCTTCTCTTTCTTCTGGCATCAAAACAGGAGACAACATTTCTTTAACTGCTGCAAGTGGCAATGGACGCACTTTTATCATTTCATTTAAAGCCCAAACAGGAACACAAGCCTTAAATGCTTCTGTTGATACAAGTGGTGTCAATCTTATTCCTTCTATTGTTTATCGTACTCTTCCTATTGGAGGAAGTTCACTTATTTCAAATACTTGTGCTTCAAATGACGGAGCTGCAATTACCATTACAAATATCGATACTACAAACAAAACTGTTACAGGAACATTCAAAACAAAAGTATGTGGTCTGAACAATTCTGTAGAAATTACAGAAGGAAAAATAAATGGTGCAAAATATAATTAATCATTTATTTATACTTTTTTACTTTCGAAAAGTAAAAGATATAAAAATACCTTTATCATCTATTTGATAAAGGTATTTTTGTTTTATTCCATTTCAAAGACAAGTTTTTCCTTAACTTCTTCTAACAAAGATTTAATTTTTGTACTCTCTTTTCCTTGTATGACAATATGCCCTATACTTTGTCCTGTTCCTTCTCGCTGATTAATAATAGAACCTTTTTTAACAGAAAGTGTAAATTCTTGTAACTCTTCAATCGATTTGATAAACTCTTTTCCTTTGACAGACTTCAGCGTTCCTGCTGGTGGATGAAAAAGACGCAAACCACTATAAAAATTAGCTTTAGTAGTTTCTATATCTATTTTATTTCCTAAAAAAGTATCTAGCCAAACTTGCCAAAAATCTTTTTGATAAGACAGTTTCAAAAGTTCCATAATATAACCACCTGGTGGGCGAATAGCCATTTCTCCAAACACTAAATTTATTTTTTCTACATCACTTTGTTCTAAATTTTGGATAAAAACTTCGGTGTGAGTAATTCCATTTTTAGCTCCCAAAGCTGCAATTATTTTTTTATTAAACTCAAAAATTTTCTTCTGAATTTCTGATGAAAAAGTAGCAGGAACAAGATTTGCAAATTTAGGTTCTGTATATTCTGTAATATTCTGAAATAATACTTCTCCATTCTGTACAACAGCTTCAATGCTACATTCAATACCTTCTACAAAACTCTCTGCCATATAGCCTTTTTTCAAAAGCTGAGGGACTTCATCTTCTGTTTTGACAATAAAAGCTCCTCTACTTCCTGACCCTGTACAGGTTTTGAAAGCCATTGGCAAGCCTAATTTTTCAATAAGCTCTTGTTTTGATATTTTGTTATTTCCTACTTCATTTTCTAAAAAATTAGCACACGGAATATCATTTTTTTGAGCTACTCTTTTCATTGTTGGTTTGTGGGTACAATGCAATGCAGCTTCAATAGAAGTATAAAAATTTGGTTGTATTATATCACTAATCCAAGCAGCAGGAAGAACTGATTTTTCAGTTGGTGCAAGAATAGCTATGGGATTAAGTTCTTTTTTCAATAATTCTTCAACAAAATGCTTCCATTCTTGTTTAGACCATGTAAAAGAGATTTGTTCTAAGGTGTCAGCTTTATGATTTTTGAGCTTTTTATTGTACAGAAGAATGACACGCAAATTATTATTTTTAGCAATCTCTATAGCATCAGAACGATTACCTAATATCCATACTGTATTTTTTTTATCTGTTTGCAAAACGAAATAAATTTTTGAAGTGATTTTTATAGAATAATACAAGCATAAATCTACTTATTTTGAATTGACTTATCCAAATTATAGCAAGTCTATTTCTACTTATTTTTGACGATTAAATAATATAACTCAAATTTTAATCAAATGTTAAATATCAAGATACTTCTTTGATTAACTAAATGGTTATTTTTGTAGAGTCTTTCTTTATTACAAAACTTCAATTTGCTTTAAATCAACCCTTTACCTTTAAAATATATATATATAATTATGAAACATTCTTTACTCTTTTTTTTACTTTTTATAAGTAGTTTTGCATTTGGACAAAATTTAGTAACCTATGATTTTACAGGACAACCTGGAAATCAAGGCTCAACCCCTCCTTCTTTCTCAGCAGCTAATATGCTGGCTAGTGTCATTTCTAGAGGAAGTGGGATAGCTCCAGTGGCTTCTAGCAATACTATTAATTCGAGTGGTTGGTCAACAGGTGCAATAGACTTAAATAATGACTATTATGAACTGACTCTTACTCCTTTAGGAGGTTTTAAACTAGATTTGAATGATATAAATTTTAGAGAAAGACGTTCTGCAAGTGGTATTCGTGATTTTGAAATCAGAACAAGTTTAGATGGTTATGCAACCTCTTATTTTTCTACTAATGTTCCTGATAATACTTCTCAACGTGATCAAAACTTTACTTTTCCTGCTGCTTTTTCTAATGTTACTACATCCATTACTATTCGTATTTATGGCTATAATGCAGAAGCTACTGGAGGAACTTGGCATCTAAGAAACAATAGTATAACAAATGATTTTTCTATAACAGGTACAGTAACTTCTACATCTCCTCCTGATATTGCTCTTACTTTCGATGATACAGGAGATGCAAATATTGCAAGAGGAAGTAATAACAATGTAATTTTCAGAACATTTGCACAAATAACCACAGCAGATGCAACCCTTAACCAAGTAGTTTTGAGAACGACTGGAAACTATTCTAGTTCTGATATAAAAACAAATGGCTTCAAACTTTGGTACTCAGCTGATAATTTTCTAAATGCAGCAGATACACAAATTGCAGCTACTGGTTCTGTTTCAGGAAATGGCGAAACTATTACATTTACAGGACTTTCACAGGCTTTACCTACCTCTAGCTTTAATTTTCTTTTTGTAACAGTTGATGTTGATGCCAACGCAGTCATAAATAATACTATCCAGATAGACAACACTACAATAGCAGATTTTACCTTTGCCTCTCCTAGTAATAAAACAGGAACAGCAGCATCTGGAAATGTACACACTATTATTGGACTTACTACAGGCACAGTACCCACTTCTTTATGTATAACTCCTACTGAAGGCGAACCAATCAATGTTCCTTTTACCTATTCTCCCAAAGGAGTCTATACAGGAACAACTTTTACAGCTCAACTGTCTGATGCCTCAGGAAGTTTTCTTATATCTACTTCTATTGGTTCAATAGTTTCTGATGGTTCAGGTAACCAGACTATCTCTGCCACTATTGCTGCTGCTACACCACAAGGTTCTAATTATCGTATTCGTGTAGTGAGTTCTGTTCCTGATGTAGAAGGGGCAGATAATGGTTCAGATATTATTATTAATTTATTAGTAGTTTCTATCTCACCTACTGTTACACAAAATCTGACTGAATTTCAAAATGGAGATACTATTACAGCTACTGAATCACAACCTGCTCAATCAAGAAGATGGAAATATCGTAAAGCTCCAAGTACAGTTTATACAGAATTCTTAGGTAGTGATATATCTGAAACTCCTTATTTTACAGAAGATGGAACTTATTATATGGTGGTTGAAACTGACTTTGAATGTGGTAAATCTTCTATTTCTAATGAGGTACAAATAAATGTGTCTAACTTTGTAGGAACACAACTTTTCCCTGGAGATATGGCTATTATAGGCTGGAATGCAAATGTAGGAAGTGGAGTAGATGAATTTGTACTTACTAATTTAGTTCCACTGACTCAAGGTACGAAGTTTCAAGTAGTAAACGCTACTTATGAAAATGGTTCAGTAGCCAATGTTCGTGATAATGAATGGCAAAATACTAAAATCATGGAGTTTACTTATAAAGCTGTAACTGATTTGGCTGTTGGTAGTATAATTAGTTTCGAACTTCCTGTTAATATTTCTAACCCTGCTACTAATATCCGTATCAATAATTCAACTGTTCCGACAACTACATTAGAAGGAATAAGAGTTACTGGCACAGAATCAGGGGGAGTAAATGTAAGTACAGGAGGTGCAGACCAAATTTTTATTACTCAAGGAAGTTTTAAAGGAATTGATTTTGATGGCTATGTTCTTTTCGGAATGACAAATGGTTCGAATTGGATTCCTTTGGCAAATGATGTCTCTACACTTCGTACTTCAAGAGCGCATCCTAATATACTTTGCTTAAATACTAGACATACTGCTATTGAAGATGGCTCATATTATAATATTGGGGCATTACACGCAGGTTCACAGCGAGAAATTTTATCAAATATAATAAATATGGCTAATTGGACAGATGCAGTACCTATTCCTGTTGGCGTTCATACTAGCACTTTTACAGTTACACCAAATACAATAGCTCAAATAGAATGGATAGGAGGAGGAAGTGTGACCACTAATGGAGACAATTGGTTTTTATGCACCAACTGGGAAAATTTTTATGTTCCAAATAAACGCCAAGATGTTATTTTTACTACATCAGCCACAGATGGAGCTAGAATAAATGCAGATGCAGACTATTCAGATGAGTACAGTGATTTAGCAGAAGTTAAAAATATTATCTTAGAAGAGCAAATACTGTATATCAATGATGCTAGAAGTTCAAAATTAAGTATCTATGAAGATTTAACCATTAGAAACAATGGGTTTTTGGATATGGAAGATGAAATTGCTTTTGTCGAAGATGGAACAATAAATATAAGAGGAAATTGGATAAACCAAATTGGTACTTCAGCATTTGAAGAAGGAGAATCATTAATTGTTTTTGAAGGTGGAGCAACGCAATCTATAACTACAGCAGGAGGAATTGAAAGTTTTTATGATTTAACACTCAATTGTACAAATGATTTGACTATCGATAATGAAGTACAATTAGAAACTTCTTCAGATGGAGTAAGTTCACAAGGAGGTAGACTGACTTTTGTTAAAGGCAATATATTTTCTAGTGCTACTTTTCCAAATACCTACCCTATTACTTTTACGTATGCTGCTGACTATGATGGAGCGAGTGCAAAACGACATATAAGAGGCGCATCAAGAAGATTGTCTAGAAGTATTGAAGATTTTACATTTCCTATTGGAAAAAATGGAGTTTATCGTCCTCTTACTATCCATACTACCAATAATGCTATCGAAACTCAATTTTTTGCTGAATACTTTTTTGATAATTATGCAGACCTTCAACCTGTAATTACACCACTAGATCATGTCAGTCAGATAGAATATTGGATATTAAATAGAGAAACTCTTGAAACAACACCTAATATAGCAGATGCACAAATCACTTTGTCTTGGGGCATAGAAAGTGAGGTAGGTAGTTTGGGAAGTTTAGTTGTTGCTCATTGGACAGATGCTGACCAATGGGAAAGCAGAGGTAATTCATTAACAACAGGAAACATAACAGCAGGCACAGTAAAGTCAGATGATATTATTACTCAATTTAGTCCTTTTACGTTGGGGACAATTAATAATTTGAATCTTCTTCCTGTTACATGGCTTTCTTTTGATGTTAAATACAATCAAGAACAAGATAATGTTCTTTTAGAGTGGGCGACATCAGTACAATATCAAAATCAATCTTTTGCTATTGAGCGTTCTGAAAATGGAATTGATTTTACAGAAATTGGTATTGAAAAAGGAAGTTTAGATACCCGTTCTATCAAAAAATATCAGTTTTGGGATTTTGAAATTATACATTCAAAAGTCTATTACCGTATTAAACAAATAGATAAAAATGGAAAGTTCACTTACTCCAACATAAAAACAATAGATATAGAAGATAATAGAAAGCTAGGAATTACAAATTATCAAAACAAGACTATTCTGTATGCTAATCTTAATGAAGCAACAAATGCAAAAATTCAGATTTATGACATGAATGGAAATACAATTGATAGATTTGAAATAGCTTTAAAAGAAGGAGGAAATGAATTTGTTATTCCTATAAAGTTATCAAAAGCTATTTATGTCTATAAAATAGAATTAGAAAATCAATCTGACTTTGCGAGTGGAAAATTTTTAGTCAAATAAATTCATTTCTAGTCTTTATAAAGCCTGATTTCAACAAAAATATCCTTTTGAAATAGTTTTTTAAGCTATTTCAAAAGGATATTTTTTGTGTCTAGTTTTTTAGTTCTCTTTTACACTCTAATTCCAATCATAGAAATATCATCTCGTTGTTCTTCTCCTCTTTGATGTAAATCTAATGTTTGTTCCATTTTAGCTTTTTGTTCGTAGAGTTTGAGTACAGAAATTTCTTGTAATAACCTTAATAATTTAGGTGTACCAAATTTTTCTTGTTGATTATTATTTTGGTCTGCATAGCCATCTGTTGTGAGATATATCATAGCTCCTTTTGGTAAATCTATAAATTGAGTTTTAAAATTTTTATCTAATTTATTTCTTATACCTCCAATCGTTTTGTTATCTCCACGCAAATAAAAGGCTTCTCTTCCATTCGAATCATTTGGCAGTGTATAAATAAATGGACGTTTTGCACCTGTAAAAGCAACTTCTGTATGATTGTCTTTATATTCTAATCTACAAAAGGCAACATCCATTCCATCATCATTTGCTCTATCGTTTTCGCCTTTTAATTGACGTTCTTGTTTTAATGCTTTTCTAACCTGAATATTCAATTGTTCTAATATTTCACTTGGATCGAATATTTTTTTCTCATTTACTATTTCATTCAGGATCGAATGTCCAATCATAGACATGAATGCTCCTGGTACTCCATGTCCAGTACAATCAACAGTGGCAACGAATGTATACTTATCAATATGAGAAAACCAATAAAAATCTCCTGAAACAATATCTTTAGGACGGAAAAGAACAAAATAATCAGGCAAATATTGGCTCATTCTTTCATGACTAGGTAAAACAGCCTCTTGAATCGTTTGAGCATATCGAATCGAATCTGTAATATTTCTATTTTTGTTTTGAATAGTGTCATACGCTTTTGCATTATCAATCGCAATAGCTGTGTAAGAAGCAAGTGAACTCAGAAGAGCTACTTTTTTCTCATCATAGACATTTTTTTCAAAGCTTTGTACTGTAATTACACCAATAGGACGATTTTCAACTGATAAAGGAAGGTAAATTAGCGATTTTGGCAAATCTCCTGCTGCCACTTGATAAGTAGAAAATTTTTCAGGATATTCTTTTTCAAAGTCATTAATCAAAATAACTTCTTGCATACCCAAGCACTGTACAGATAAGTTATTTTTATTAGCGACATAATCAGAATGGTCTGGTAGAATTTCTCCTTTTTCGATAAAACCCTTGAACTTTATACGCTTTTCAGCAGGTTCATAAACTCCAATTCCAAATGCCTCTGCTGACATGAGTTGATTTACTTTTTTATAAAGCGTTTTAGCAATTGCTTCTAAATGAAGAGATGCTGTAATTTCTCTACCAATATCAGAAAGTGTATTTAGATTTTGATACGACTCTTCTACTTCATTGTTTTTTTGTACCAATACGATAGCTTGTTCTTCAAGTTCAGAGTTTTTCTTTTCTATATAATCTCTTTGACTTAAAATTTCTTCTTGCTGTTGTTCTAACTCTTCATTCTGAACCAAAATTTCTTGTTTCTGTGTTTCTAGTGCCTGATTCTGCGTACTGATTTGGTCTTTTTGTTTTGTAATGCGCTCATTTTGTTCAGATAATAGTTTATTTGCTTTTTGTTTTTGAAATAAGGCAAAGAGAATAATTAAACCAATAAACAGAGCTAAAGCAATTGCACCATAAAGAATATAACGCAATAATCTATCTTCATTACGAGCTAACTTTTCAGTTTCAATTTTTTCGGCTTTCAGTTTATTTTCAAGTTCAAGGCTTTTAATTGATTCTTTTTGTTTTTCTTTTTCCAAAATTTCTTGTTTGAGTGCAAGGTCTTTGAGTTCCTGTTCTCTTTCTAGGTCTTTTATGGCTTGCTCTCTTTTTTCACTTTCAAGTTGTTGTTGGGTAAGTAAAAGAGCTTGCTGTGTTTTTTGACGTTCTAAGCGAATATTTTGTAGTGTTGTTTGTTGTATTTTTTTGTCTTGTAATTCTAGTTCAAGACTTTGCAATTTTTTGTCTGTTTCTAACTGTTTTTTCTTAGAGGCAAGGTCTTGAATTTCTTCATCTACCAAAAGTAATTTTAATTCTTTTTCATTTTTTTCAAAAGCAATTTGGCGTTGTAATGATTTTTGTAGCTCTTGTTTTTCATTTTGAGAAAGTGAATCCCGAACAGCTGCATATTGTCCATAATATGAATAAGCATTTCTATAGTCATTCTGACGCTGATAAATTTCGGACATAGTACGATAACTTGTCGTCAAAACTTGTGCATTTTTAGTTGTTTTGGCAAGTTTTATCGCTTCTGCTGTGTAGGCACGAGCATTTTGAAAATCTCTACGCAATAAATAAATAGCTGCTAAATAATTATAGGCTTGAGCAACCTCATCAGCATTTCCATTTTTCTTAGCTGTTTCTAGTGCTTGTGTAAAGTAATTTAATGAATTAATATAATCTCCTTTAACTTGATAAATTACACCAATATTTGTGAGTGTAGTAGTATTAGGTTTATCAACAGGATTAAAAGCCAACGATTGTTTAAAGTTTTCTAATGATTTATCATAGTTTCCCAAAAATTTATTCAAAAAGCCAATATTATTAAGTGCTATTGCTGTTCCATTATTGTCTTTTTTAGATTTATGGATTGCCAAAACTTGCTCGTTATATTCCAATGCTGTCTCATAATCGCCTTTTATTTTATACAAATCAGTAAGACTTCTTAAAGTTTCTAATTTACCTTCTATATCATTATTAGAATTGTAAATTTCCAAAACGGCTGTATAATAGGCTAAAGATTGGTCATAGTTTTTAAGTTCAAGATGGGTTGAAGCAATATTTGAGAGTAGTTTTGGATGAACTGTTTCCCCCAATTCTTCATAAATCTCATTTGATTTGGTAAGGTACTCTAGTGCCTTTCCTGCTACTTCTTGTTCTTGATAAAATTCACCTATTTCTTGGTAGGTTTCTGCTAGAAGTTTTCTATTGCCTGTTTTTTCTATATTTTTTAGAGCTTGTAAATACCACCGTAAACTACTTGTAAACTGCTTTTTACCTCTATAAATATGAGCAAAATGAATAATGCTTGTTGTTAGTTCAGTTTGTGCATTGGATTGAAGTGCAGAACTAAATCCTTGTTGAGCATGTAAAAGTCCACGTTCATAGTTTTTTTTCTCAATCTCAATGGCAGCCATTTGATTTTTGAGGTGTGCTTTTACACTATCAGAATTTGTTTTTTGAAACTCTTCTTCTAACTGCTCCATGTCTAAGGTCTGAGCAATTCCATTAGTAGTAGAAAAAATAAAAAACATAAAAAAAAGCAATCCAAAATTCAATTTTGAATAAAAATTACTTTTTATATGATTAATGAGAATGATATTCATAAAATGAAAAAACAGAGTGGAAAGCTACATAAAAAAATAAATTACTGACTATCATTTGATTGGTATTAATAATAGTTCAATATGTTAAATAATTTTCACACTTACAAAAATTTAGTGTGAGATTATATATAATACTTTTAATAGTAATAGACTATCTGATTATTTTACATTAAAACAGAAATTTTCACACAAAAAATACAAGGTAGAAAACTTATGTTAGCTATTTATGAGGCTTTTAGAGGAAAACATCAATTTCCAAACCAAAGTCTTCTTTTCGGTTCTGTAAAATCAAATCTAATGAAGAAGATGTTGTATTTTCTTCTTGGTTTTTGCGTTCTTCTTTCTCCTTTTCTTCTTCCTCTTTTTTACGTTTCTGTTCTTCTTTACGCTGTTTTTCTCGCTCTTTATTTTCTTTTTTTATTTTTTCAAGTTCTTTGTCTTTTTCGAAAAGCTCACTAAACTCATCATATTCTCTTACAAAAATAAGAGAAGCTCCTGTTTGAATAATCTGTCCATCAATTACACCAGCATAACTATTTTCTCTAAAAATCTGAACTTTATAACGCCCATCTTCTGTAATTAGGTAAGAAATAATAACATCACCTGCAATACTACTCAGACCTTGTTGTTGTTGCTGTGATGCTGCATCACCTTCCAAATCTACATTTGTACCTACTTGAAAAGTAAGACGGTCGTCTAAAAATGATTTTGAAAGATTGATTCCTAATTCTGTTCTATTTTGTGACTCTCCTGTTGAATAATCTTCATACGAGTTGAGGTCAAAAGAAAGACCAATACCTGAAAGGTTTTTGTCAGCTAATTTATTTAACTGGTCTGTCAAAAGTCCACTTACTGTATTTCTTGCTGTTGATTCTGCAAAACCCATTTCTCCTTGCGCTCTATCCAATGGATTTTCTGAAATAAATCCACCCAAAATAAGAAGTGCAAAAACTTGTTTGTTGAGTTCAGACTCTTGTTTGTTTAAAAGTTGCAAACGTGTATTTATTGTTCCTCCCATTGCGCCACGTTCTGCATCAGCAATATCAATATCAAAATTAATATTTGGATTCAAAACTTCACCATTCATATTCAAAACAACCTCAAAAGGCAATTTTTGCTTGTATTTATTAAGTTCTGACTCTGAAGCACTACCAAGTTGATTTGCCATAAGCTCATACGAGGCTGCTTCAACTGTATGAATTGCTGTAATATCAGCTTTCATGTCCATTATATCTCCATAAAAAGTAATTGCACTTCCTTTTTGAATCTTGAAATCTCGCTTAGCAATATTAAAGAAATTGAGTTTGTAAATTCCATCTGTAATTTCATAACGTCCTGTTAAAGACATTTCCCCACTAGGATTCAGATTGAAATTAATATCTCCTCCTCCTTGTACTTCCAAACGATTAGAAGGATCTATTTCTACATTTACTTTGGCAGCAGGATTAATCGTAATGACAGCACGAATATCCATATCTGTTCCATATTGTGTACTATCTTCATCAACAGGTGCAACTGAAATAAGAGAATCACTATAAAAGTCTCTATCTACAAATTCTACAACCCCTTCTTTATCAATCGTTGCTATCTCTGATTCAGGTAATAAATATGTTAAATCTGTTCCTTCTAAAACATTTACATTTGCTGTCACTACTGGACTTGTGGCACTTCCCTTTACATCTACGTTCAGACCAGCAAGAGCTTTTCCAAAAAACATTTGCTTCGCTTTTGGATTGTCATTTTTTTCACTATCTACAAACAGAAATTTATCACTCTTTACATTCAAATTCAGTTTTAAGTCTGTAAAAGTAGGTGTGTTTATTCTACCATTTATATAGAGTGCATTTTCTTTTTTATCTTGAAGAGTAAAGTTTTTGAAAGCGATTCCATTATTATCAAAATTGATAGTTTCTTTTTCTAACTCAAGATATGTTCCTGTAGCTGTAAGAAAGAAAGAAGTTTGATTAAAATCTAATTTCCCTAAAATAGCTGGTTTTGTAGTTGTTCCTTTTATTTTCAGATTTCCTGTAACTGTTCCTTCCATATCTTCTAAATTTCCCATAGTGAGATTTTCTAAAGTCGGAAGTGAAAGCCTTTGAATATCCAAATTCATATTCAGAGCATCGCTTGCATTTTGTGCAGCGTTATAATAACCTGTCAATTCGAATTTATTTTCTCCAGTCAGATTTACCTTTACATCATAACGATTTAAAGCATTACTATTTTCTGCATTGATAGATAAATTTCCTAGTTTACTATTCAAAACAGTAAGCTCATCAATTCTTAAATCTGCCAAAAACTGCAATTCAGTTTGAAAGTTTTGTAGATTTACTTTTCCGTTTAATCTACCTGCTGCTAGTTTTGTAGTATCATTTGGTGCAGCAATATCTGTAATAGTTGCGAGTTCAAAATTTGTAAAACTAGCTACTAGATTTTTATCATTATCAGTAGTTTGTGCGCTAAGTGTCTGATTTTGATTACTCAATAAAAAGTCTTTTATACTCAAATTTTGATTTTCGCTACTTGGCAAAATAATTTGATTTCCTTTTCTTACTGTCCAATTATCATAATTCAGAATTTGAGTGGGAGCAAGAGAAACAATAAATTTTGTTGTGTCTGGACGTTCTAAAAAGGTTGTAATTTCAAAACGCTCTTTTCCTTCTTCATCTTTGAGGTTTATAGTTAAGTCAGCTTTATTATTGGCTGCTTTTCCAGAAATGAGTGGATGTTCAAACTGATATGTTCCGTTAGTTACTTCTGCTACACCGATTCTATAATTCAAGGCTTCTCTATCTGAGTCAATATTAATTGTCAAAGAATCCATTGTAATTCCTGCATAAACAATAGAAGGAAAATCTCCATTTAGCTCAAATTTTTTAGAATCACTACGGTATTTTCCATCAAAAGAAGCAGGTTCAAATTTTGTTAAATCAGGAACTAAAGCTGTCAGCAGTTCAGATTTATGAATCTGAATAGAAAAATCCATTTCTTGAGTTCCGATTTCTTTATTGGGCTGCACAGGGTCAAGTTCAATATAGGTATTGATATGGTTTTTGAGAGTCGCTACAAAGGTAGAAAAGTCTAAATTTCCTTCAATTTTGGCAGAAACAATATCTGAACGAAGATTGATATTTGTTTCCCCTTTTTGAGAAATAGATACAAAAGCTGCCGAATCTATTCTAAAATTTCTATTTTTTGTATTGATAACTACTTTTTGAAGTCCGACATTTCCTCTGATATTATCCAAATCCATTCCTGTAATATCTCCATTCAGCATTAGGGCAAC
This sequence comes from Bernardetia sp. MNP-M8, assembly GCF_037126285.1. Taxonomy (NCBI): domain Bacteria; kingdom Pseudomonadati; phylum Bacteroidota; class Cytophagia; order Cytophagales; family Bernardetiaceae; genus Bernardetia; species Bernardetia sp. MNP-M8. The sequence continues at coordinate 1,907,120 of NZ_CP147012.1, read as the reverse complement.
TGTTAGAGGTTCTTTATATAAATTTAGAGCCTGTAAATCAGCTTTTTTCAAATCCAAATCAACAACAAACTTAGGATTGAGTGTATCCCAAACTACGTTTCCATCAAAATCAAAAGTGAGGTTTTTGTCTCTCATATTTAACTTTCCATTGTAAGACATTCCATCTACTATTCCATCAATTTTTAAATCTTTATAGATATATTTCTGATACTCAAACTTATTTACGTTTCCGTCAAGAGTAGCTTTCATAATTTCAGGCTCAAAACCACTTCCATCAGCTGTAATCTTCAAATCAGCAATTCCTAATGTTGTGTCTTGCAAAATTTTTCCTAATTGTGCATTTTCTACTAAAGCTGTAATGTTATAAATAGGCGTTTGTGTTTCAGAAATGGCGTTTTTCATTGTTCCTTTTGCACCCACATTTCCTAATGCTGTATTGAATTTTGTATCCGTTTCAAAATCATTCAATAATCCTGTAAAGACAATATTTCCGTCTATTTTTGGAGTAAGATTAAGATTTGAAGGAATAAGCGTATCGGGTAACCAATTTTTTACATCACTCAAATAAACCAAAAATTGCTTTGTTGAAATATCTAAATACATTTTTTGTGGGTCAGTCGGATTTTTGACTGTTCCACCTAATTCTATTTTTGTATTATCCAAATTTGCCAAAAACTCTACAAACATATCATTCATAGAACCTTTTGCAGAAGCTGTCATAGAAATTTTTTGAGGAAAATTATAACCTGCTGGAAGTGTTCCAGTAGGAATTACTTTTCTTAAATCTTCTCGTGAAGAAGTCAGTTTATTGATTTTGGCATCCAAATACATATTCTCTACATTTGGCAAGCCTTTTACTTTTCCATTGACAATTAAATGGGTATTATTTAATCCTTTTATTTGAAAATTTTTGAGAGTAGCATCGTTGGCTTTTCCTGTGGCTTGCCCAGAGATTTTGATAGTTTCGGTTGTTTGTCTTGATAGGCTAACTTGTTTTGCCAAATCAGGAACAAAATAAAATACGTCAGCTAAAGCGATTTCTGTTCCATCTAAATTAATATCTAAGTCAGCATTTTGCCAATCATTAGCAATATTTTCTAATGAAGCTGCTAGTTTTACTTTCTGTCCTATTTTGCTTCTTGAAGTTTGAATGTATAAATCTGTAACAGCCACGCCATTCGAATCCATTCGAATATTTCCATCAAAATCTTTGAGTTCAAATTGTTCTCTGTTGTCTGTTGCTTGAATTGTTTTTATGTCTGCTGCAATGGTAGTAGGATAGAATTTGAAATTTTCAGCTTCTAATGCAATTCCTTTAAAATGAATATGATTAGTATCAAAACCATAGTCAATTTTGTCAATTTTATCATTATCAAACACAATTTCATTATCCTCTAACAAAACATTTTTGACTTCGATAACCCAAGGTTTTCCTTCATCTTCTTTTGTTCCTGCTATTTGCTGAGCTTCTTCCCCTACTGTTTTGGCAGACTCATTTATGGCAGAATCTAAAGCAGTTGTTACGATACCTTGCTTGTAAGAAATATATGTTTTTTTGAGTTCTACGTCTTGAATGACAATTTTTTGAGTTCCTAAATTAGTTTGTTGCGCATTTATAAAAAGGCTTCCTACTTTCCCATCTACTTGTTGCCCTGTAACATTGCTTTGATAAAATGCTGTTACATTTTCAATATTAATTTTGTTCAAATCAACCTGAAAACCAATTTCTGAACTGGTCGTATCAGGTTCTTCAGGCTTTTGAGGAGGACTTTTTGTTTGAACATAACGCAAATCTGTATCTTTAAGCAAAACATCTTTTACAGTAAAGCTCAAATTATTCAAATCAAAATCATCGACATCAATTTTTAATCTTCCAATTTTTCCTTTAATATCATTTCCATTAAAACGGTCATCAAATTTTGCATTAATATTTTGTAAATCTGCACCTCCTAGAGAAATAATAAAACCTGCTCCTGAAGTTGTATCATTAGCTTCAATTTGTGTAGTTGTTTGGTCTTCGCTCATTTTTGCAGAATCAGTAGGCGCAAAAGCAGTATTCAAAAAATCAATATTAGAAGTGCTATCTTCGGCTATCCAAATATTTGCATAAACATCATCTAATTTTATTTCTGTGATTTGAAGAGTTTTATTGAACAGTGCAAACGGATTTATGTCGGCTTCAAAATGTCCTGCATAAAGTAGTGTATCTTGTTGCAAATCCTCAATATAAAGTCCATTTATAGATAAACCCAAAGGCAAACTAAGTCGAATTGTTTCTACTTCTACTTTTGTAGTTAGTTTTTTAGAGAGAAAATCTTCTGCTTTTTCTGTTAGGTAATCTTGAACTGGAGGAAGAAAAAGAAGAATAAAAACAAGGGCTAAAAGACCGAAAATAGAGCCAAAAATCCACATAAAAACCTTTGCTATTTTCCACAAAACACGTTTTGTTTTAGATTGAGGTTTTTGTGGAGTAGTGGGTTGGTTTTCAGTAGGTTTATTTGAAAATTTGTTTTTTATTTTTTGAAAGAAGTTCATAAAAGTACACAAAATAGTAAGCTAAAAAAATGGACGTTAAAAATAGTATTTTAATCTGTGATCAAAATACTTTACGTCATAGCCTATTTAACGTGTAGATTAAGGTTTTTGTTTGGTCGCTTACACAGATTCTGTATAATCAGAAAATATAGAAAAAAAGTAGGTAGGGTAATTTACTGAGTGGTTTGTTATCTTTATTTTATTTCCTAGCTTTTATTTTTTTTTCACAGATGATTAATTTACTTGCCGTAAATGTGGTTCAGAAAACTTAGTTCGTAAAAGAGGGAATAATAGACTAAGACTAAGACTAAGAGTAGGTAAATTTGTCCGAAAGACACTCAGTTTTTCAAAATCCTACTACAATCATTTCTTGTTCATTTATTATTTTATCATAAACTATAATAAAGAAGGTGAGAGAAAATATTTGCAATTACTCAAAATGTAACACTAAAAAGTTTCTTTTCTATCCTTATCTTAGCAAAAAGACAAATCAAGGAAACAATATTCTATAAAAATACCCTTACCCAAACAAAACCCAAAAAATGAGACAACAATTACAAACGTACTTCATAGCAATATTGCTTCTAGGAAGTACAATCACATTCACAAAGGCACAAGAAGTTTTCAAACCTGACACCACTTATTTTTCTTCTACAAAATGGCGACAAATAAGTCCCTTTCGTGGTGGACGTTCGGCAGCCGTAACAGGTGTAGCAGGAAATCCAGACTTATTTTATTTTGGTGCAACAGGTGGTGGAGTGTGGCGAACAGAAGACGGAGGAATGAGTTGGAGTAATATTTCTGATCCAGATTTTGGAGGTTCGATTGGTGCGATTGCAGTTAGTGAATATGACAATAATGTGATTTATGTAGGAGGAGGAGAAAAAACAGTTCGTGGAAATGTTTCACATGGAAATGGAGCTTGGAAAAGTCTTGATGCAGGAAAAACATGGCAAAAAATAGGCTTAGAAGATTCTCGTCATATCACACGTATTAGAATTCATCCAAAAAATCCTGATTTGGTTTATGCTGCTGTTTTGGGACATTTATTTGGTTCTAGTGAGCAAAGAGGAGTTTATAGAAGTAAAGATGGAGGCAAAAATTGGGAAAGAATTTTATTTTCAAACAAAGACGCAGGTGCAGTAGACTTGATTTTAGACCCAACGAATCCACGAGTAATTTATGCAAGTACGTGGAAAATTAGAAGAACTCCATATAGCTTAGAGAGTGGTGGCGAAGGTTCAGCACTTTGGAAAAGTACAGATGGTGGCGATACGTGGAAAAATCTTACAAAAGAAGCTAAAGGACTTCCAAAAGGAGATTTGGGAATCATTGGTGTAACTGTTTCTCCTGCTCAAAAAGATAGAGTTTGGACAATTATTGAAGCAAAAGAAGGTGGTGTTTTTCGTTCTGATGATGGGGGAGAAACATTTGCAAAAATAAACGATGAACGAAAATTACGTCAAAGAGCGTGGTATTATACTCGTATTTATGCACATCCAACTAATCCAGAAGGCGTTTATGTTTTGAATGTAAATTTTCATTTTTCGTCTGATGGAGGAAAAAGTTATAATGAAATAGATACCCCACATGGCGACCATCACGACCTTTGGCTTGACCCACAAAATCCAGAACGCATGATTATTGGAGATGACGGAGGGGCACAAGTTTCGAAAAATGCAGGAAAGAGTTTTTCTACGTATATGAATCAACCAACAGCACAGTTTTATAGAGTAAGTACAGATAATCATTTTCCATACAGGCTTTATGCAGGTCAGCAAGATAATTCTGCACTTCGTATTTCTTCACAAGACCAAGGCAAATGGGAAGAAACAGCAGGAGGAGAAAGTGGACATATTGTAGCCGATCCAAAAAATAATGATATTGTCTATGGTGGTTCGTATGGTGGTTTTTTGATGCGTTATAATCACAAAACAGAAGAAACTCGTTTGGTTGATATTTATCCTGATAATCACATGGGTTGGGGAGCTGCTGAATTGAAATATCGTTTTCAGTGGAATTTCCCTATATTTTTCTCGCCAAACAATCAAAATACACTTTATGCTGCTGCAAATGTTTTGTTCAAGACTACCAATGAAGGGCAAAGTTGGGAAGCCATTAGTCCAGATTTAACACGAAATGATAAATCAAAAATGCAGCCTTCGGGAGGAGAAATCACAAAAGATAATACAAGTGTAGAATATTATGGGACTATTTTCGCTGCTGCCGAATCGCCTGCTGAAAGTGGTGTTATTTGGACAGGATCGGACGATGGACTTATTCAGATTACAAAAGATGGAGGCAAGAATTGGGAAAATGTTACGCCAAAAATTCTCCCAGAATGGGCAATGATAAACTCTATTGATTTGCATCCAACTAAAAAAGGTGTTGCCTATATTGCAGCTACTCGTTATAAGTCTGATGATTTTGCGCCTTATTTGTACAAAACAAAAGATTATGGCAAAACGTGGACAAAAATCACAAACGGAATTCCAAATACTGATTTTACTAGAGTTTTACGTCTTGACCCTGTGCGTGAAGGTCTTTTGTATGCAGGAACAGAAAGTAATGTGTATGTTTCTTTTGATGATGGTCAGAATTGGCAACCGATGCGCTATAATTTGCCGATTGTTCCGATTACAGATTTGCAAGTAAAGGAAAATGATTTGATTGCAGCTACCCAAGGCAGAAGTTTTTGGATTTTTGATGATTTGAATCCTCTTCGTAATTTTGATAAAACAACTTTAGAAAAAATCAAAACCGAAAATTTCTTAGTCTTTAAGCCATCTGATACCTATTTGAGCGAACGAAATATGAAATTGAATTTTTATCTAAATCAAAAACCAGATACATCAAAGATTTTGGAAGTTGAAATTTTGGATAAAGATGGAAATTTAATTCAAAAATATTCTTCTGATGATAATAAGGTAACAAAAGATAAAGATTCTAACATTAAAAAATTAGATGCTCAAAAAGGCGCAAATACAATCACTTGGAATATGCGTCATGAAGATGCAAAGAAGTTTGATGGAATGATTCTTTGGTTTGGTGGAACGCAAGGCGTTCAAGCTATGCCAAACGACTATAAAGCAAAAATTACTTTTGATGGAAAAACCCAAGAAACGGATTTTAAACTCTTGAAAGACCCACGTTGGAGTGTTTCTGATGAAGGTTTACAAGAGCGTTTTGTGTTTTTGAAGGAAGTAAGAGACAAACTTACCGAAACGCACGAAGCTATTATTAATATTCGTAAAATTCGCTCTAGTTTGAATGATTGGAAAACAAAAGCGAGTGCAAAAGAAGAATGGAAAGTAGTTGCAGATTCGGCAGAAAGTATCGTCAAAAATCTAACAAAAATTGAAGAAACTTTGTACCAAACTCAAAACAGAAGTGGACAAGACCCTTTGAATTTTCCTGTTCGTTTGAATAATAAATTGAGTGCTTTAGCCACTACGGTAGGTTATGGGAATTTTCCTCCCAATGAAGGAGCAAAAGAAGTAAAAGCAGATATTACAAGCAAAATTGATGAGCAGTTGAAGATTTATTATGAAATTTTGAAAACTGATATTCCTAATTTTAATAAATTAGTTGCTGATAAAAATATTCCTGCTGTTGAGGTAGAGAAATAAAGAAATGGTATTTTTAATTCCCTGTTTAATTTTTACTGATTAGATGGGGAGTTTTTTACAATTGTTCTTTGTACAACCTTTACAAATCATTTTTTAAGAAGGTTCATAAATTGTAATTTTAATCCCTTCTATTTTTTCTAAATATTTCTCTAATAAAAAACGTACATCTTCCCATTCTAATCCTCCCAAGCCACATCCTAAAGCAGGAATAGCCATACTTTCAAATTTTTGTGTTTCTATAATTCTAACTAAATCTTTTAGACCTTCTTCAACATATTCCATTTTGGAAGGACTGCGCCAATGTTTTTTTGTAGGAAAGTTTATGATAAATTGTTTTCTCTCCAAATTAGATTCATTATTAAAATCACTGACCAAAAGCAACTTTCCAATATTGATAGTTTTGTTTTTACAGGCTTCTTTATAGATTTTGTAATTATGAGGAAACTGTTTTTTGAACGCTAAAGCAAGTCCTTTTCCCATCACTCCAACTATATTTACAGGATTGATAATTACTTCTGTATTTGATTCTAATATATTTCCTTTTGTGTAGTTCATAGAATAAGGTAACATAAAAACCATTCCAATAAATTATTAGAATGGTTTTTTTATATGTGAGCAATTATGCTCAAACTTGATTAAAAGAAGTTTAGAACTTTAAGTTTACACCAAGTTGAAGAATAGATATACCATATCCAAGTTCTCCATAAACACCAAGGTTATCAGTAAAACGGTAACGAGCACCTAAGAATGCAGACCAAGTAAAAGCACTAGCAGCACCACCACTAGTAAATGCGCTATCTCCATAATCTACAGAAACAATGTTATAACCTAATAAAGCACCACCATAAGGGTCAAAACGATCATTGCTCACATTGAAGTGATAAGCACCTCTAGCACCCAAAATAGTATAAGTATAGTTCCATTCATCAAAACTATCTACTGTTGCAGAAGCATAAGAAGCATACCCACCAATACTGATATTATCACTAACACCATAATCTACACTAAGTCCTATAGGTGGAAGTTTTGCAGTAGTTCCTGCGCCTAAGAAGGTAGGAAGAAGACCCACTCCAAGATTTACATCAAGTTGTCCTTGCTCATATTGAGCTTGAGCAGTAGAAAAACTAAAAATAAACAAAGCACACATGAGTACTGAAGCAAATAATTTTTTCATTGAAATGTAATAATTAAAGTTTAAGATGAATAAATCGCAAATAAAATGCAATATTAAGTAAAAAAACAAAAGAAACAAATACCAATAAACACTTATTTTAAAAAAATAGCTTTTAATTGGGATTCTCTTGAGAAACGTGTTTTTTTTGATTTATTATAAGTTTATACGTTGTTTTATAATTTTTTGTTCAAAAAAGTTGTTTTTTTTTCTAAAAAAAATAAATTTTAGCAAATATCTGATTGTTTTCAAACCACAGAATAAAATAAATATTTATTTTTAATTCTTAACTTACGCCATTTTTTAATAAAAAAATTAATGTTTGTTTTTGTGTAATAAGTGAATTATTTCTGATTTTTAGTATTTAAGTATATTTTATTTTGAAAAATTTTGTTTTCAGCAAAAAATAATCTTTGTTTAAATACTCAGAGTAATGATTAATGGATTATTTGAATTGTAAAGTCTTTTACCATCACACACTATATTTACTGAGATTGATGATTACTTCTGTGTTTGATTCTAGGATATTTCCTTTTTTGTAATTCATAGAATAAGCTCACATAAAAAACCATTCTAATAATTTATTAGAATGGTTTTTTATGTGAGCAATTATGCTCAAACTTGATTCAAAGAAGTTTAGAACTTTACATTTAAACCAAGTTGAAGAACAGATATGCCATAACCCAACTCTGCAAAAGCTCCTAAGTTCTCTGTAAATCTGTATCTACCACCCAAAAATACAGAGAAAGCAGCAGCACTAGCCGCAGTTCCTTGAAAATAATCATCTCCACTAAAAGAAATAATATTATATCCTAACAAAGCACCACCATAAGTATCAATCTTTTCATGGCCTAAATCAAAATGATATGCACCTCTAACTCCTATAATAGTGTAAGTATATCTCCAATCATCAAAAGTATCAAACTTAGTAGAAGCATAAGCAGCATAACCACCTACACTAATATTATCTGTAACACCATAGTCTACACTAAGACCAATAGGTGGGATACTTTGAGATAACCCAGAACCATAAAAAGTAGATAAAAAACCTACTCCAAGATTTGCATCAATTTGACCTTGTTCATATTGAGCTTGAGCAGTGGATAAAGTAAAGGAGAAAGAGAAGCATACGATTAAAAATACAATTAATTTTTTCATTAAAAAATGTGATAGTTTATTTGTAAGAATTATATAACAAAGTATAGTCGTAAAGTGACTACATCTTACCTTACAACTTTAAATTGAAGAATAGGTCATTTTAGTATAAAAAAAATTTACAGGAGTTATTTAACTATAAGCTTTGTTTATTGGTTGAAATCAATTAATAAAACATAAAAAAGGTTGTATTTTCCATGAATTAAAGTTTGTAAATTCATTCTACTGAAAAATTCAATTTTCGTTTTTGTTCTATAGTCAGTATGAATATTTTTTTTCAAAAAACTTCACTAACAAATCAAATAATAGAGAAAGCTTTCTCCTAATAAAGATTTTTATACGATAAAGTGAATCTGAGAACTGGGGAGTAATTAGAAATATATTTCCTTTGTACTTACAACAATTTCCTCAAAAAGAAATTTTTCAAAAACCATAAAGTTGTTACCTTTGTAGAATTTATAGATACAACCATCATAAAAAGGAAACCAAAAAACTGTTCTCATGCCTAGAAACAAATCTATTCGTCATATTCTCATTATTGGAAGTGGTCCTATTGTCATTGGACAAGCCTGTGAGTTTGATTATGCAGGTTCGCAAGCTGCTCGTTCGCTTCGTGAAGAAGGAATAAAGGTCTCGCTCATCAATTCCAATCCTGCAACGATAATGACCGACCCTATCAATGCAGACCACGTTTATCTGTTGCCACTCACACCAGATTCTATTGAAACCATTTTACGAGAACAAGAAATTGATGCCGTTTTACCTACCATGGGAGGTCAGACGGCATTAAATTTATCCATAAAATGTAACGATATTGGACTTTGGGAAAAATACAATGTCAAAGTAATTGGAGTAGATTTTGAAGCCATCGATACAACAGAAGACAGAGATAAATTCAAACTCTGTATGGAAAATATGGGAGTTGGAGTAGCTGTCGGACAAACAGCAAAATCATTTTTACAAGGAAAAAAAATTGCTCAACAAATAGGTTTTCCTTTGGTAATTCGTCCATCTTTTACACTTGGAGGAACAGGAGGAAGTGTTGTTTATGACAAAGAAGAATTTGATAGCTCACTTTCAAGAGGTTTGCATACTTCGCCTATTCACGAAGTTTTGATAGAACAATGTGTAGTAGGTTGGAAAGAATTTGAGTTAGAGCTTTTGAGAGATTCGGCAGGAAATGTAATCATTATCTGTTCGATTGAGAATTTTGACCCAATGGGTGTTCATACTGGAGATTCAATTACAGTTGCACCAGCAATGACATTGCCTGACACTGTTTATCAAGAAATGCGTAGCCTTGCTATAAAAATGATGAACGGAATCGGAAATTTTGCAGGTGGTTGTAATGTTCAGTTTGCTGTCAATCCTGACAACGATGATATAATTGCTATCGAAATTAACCCTCGTGTTTCTCGTTCGTCTGCCCTTGCTTCAAAGGCAACAGGTTATCCAATCGCTAAAATTGCTGCAAAATTAGCTATCGGTTATAATCTTGATGAGCTAGATAATGCCATTACAGGAACAACTTCTGCATTTTTTGAACCTTCTATTGATTATGTAATTGTAAAAGTTCCTCGTTGGAATTTTGATAAATTTGAAGGTTCGGATTCTCGTTTGGGCTTCCAAATGAAATCGGTAGGAGAAGCAATGGGAATTGGTCGCAATTTCCAAGAGGCACTACAAAAAGCCTGTCAGTCTTTAGAAATTCGCAGAAATGGATTAGGTGCAGACGGAAAAGAAGTTACAAATCAAGAAGAAATTCATCAAAAACTAAAAGTGCCTTCTTGGGATAGATTATTCAGAATTTATGATGCTTTCAAATTAGGAATACCAATGAAACGTATTTTTGATTTGACAAGGATTGATAAATGGTTCTTACACCAAATCGAACAAATTGTAGAATTAGAAAACGAAATTCAAAAATATAAATTAGATACACTTCCTTACGATTTACTTCTAAAAGCAAAGAAAAAAGGATTGGCAGACCGTCAAATTGCACATTTGATGAACTGCTTAGAAAGTGATATTCATAAAAAAAGAACAGATTTAGGAATAAATCGTGTTTGGAAAATGGTGGATACTTGTTCAGCCGAATTTGAAGCACAAACGCCTTATTACTATTCTACTTTCGAAACCGAAAATGAATCCATCCGAAGTGATAAGAAAAAAGTTGTCGTTTTGGGTTCAGGCCCTAATCGTATCGGACAAGGAATTGAGTTTGATTATTCGTGTGTTCATGGTGTTTTGGCTGCAAAAGAAGCAGGTTACGAAACCATTATGATAAATTGTAATCCTGAAACCGTTTCTACAGATTTTGATATTGCTGATAAACTCTATTTTGAACCTGTTTTTTGGGAACACATTTATGATATAATTCTGAATGAAAAACCAGAAGGTGTTATCGTCCAATTAGGAGGGCAAACGGCTCTAAAACTTGCTGAAAAATTAGAGCGTTATGGAATTCCAATTTTGGGAACGAGTTATGAAGCCTTAGATTTGGCAGAAGATAGAGGGCGTTTTTCTGATTTATTGAAAGAAAATGATATTCCTTATCCAAAATACCACGCTATCAAAACGGCAGAAGAAGCCATCGAAAAAGCTGCTGAAATGGAATTTCCTTTGCTTGTTCGTCCGTCTTATGTTTTGGGTGGACAACGTATGAAAATCGTTATTAATGAGCAAGAATTAGAAGAACACATCATCAATATTTTTAAAGACTTGGGACAACAAACCATTTTGATAGATGAATTTTTAGATGGTGCAATCGAAGCCGAAGCCGATGCAATTTGTGATACCGAAGATGTTTATATTGTTGGTGTAATGGAACATATTGAGCCTGCTGGGATTCACTCTGGCGATTCGTATGCCGTTTTGCCTCCTTTTGATTTGGATGAGAATATCATGAAACAGATTCATGACCACACCAAAAAAATTGCGTTGGCTCTCAAAACAAAAGGTGTCATTAATATTCAATTCGCTATTAAAGATGGAATTGTTTATATCATTGAAGCCAATCCAAGAGCATCCCGAACAGTTCCTTTTATCTGTAAAGCCTACCAAGAACCGTATATCAAATATGCCACTTGGGTAATGCTAGACCACAAAAAGGTAAAAGATTTTAATTTTGAGCCACAACAAAACGGTTATGCTATCAAAATTCCTGTTTTCTCCTTTGATAAATTCCCTAATGTAAACAAAGAATTAGGACCTGAAATGAAATCTACTGGAGAAGCCATTTATTTTATTCATCACTTAAAAGACCCTTTCTTTAAAGAGATTTATAATGAACGTAATTTGTATTTGAGTAGGTAATTCTTGTATTTTTTGGCAATTTAAAATCCTTTAAAGACATTAATTTGTTTTTAAAGGATTTTGAAATTATAAGCCAAAACTATACTTTATTATTTTTTCAGTTCAAAAACTTGTCCTCCTTGTTTTAAAATAAGTTTATTTTCATAAGGTTTAAATTCTATTTGTAGTCCTGCTTGAGCGAATTCAAAAATGTTTTTTTCGATGGCAGTCAAAGTAAAAGAAGGTTGACCTTCTCCTTTTGCCTTTAATTCATTTTCCTCTAAATAGATTTTAATTTTTATAGGAAAAACCTCTGCACCATATGTTCCTTGATATAATTCTAAAAGATTCTTTTCAGGTATGTATTCTTTAAACTCAGGCAGGTTAAATTTTTTGTCATAGATAATACTCAATAAACCCACTGCAAAATTATTTGTTGGATAATTTTCACCATTTATGATATAACTTATAGCTAGTTTATTTTTTGAATTGTAAGACATTACTGAGTGCGTTCCAAAGGTATCTCCTCCATGACCATAAGCAATATGTTCATAAAAAGGAACTTTCATAACTCCCATTCCAAACCAATCCTTATCAACAGGTAGCATGTTTTTTAGTGTAGATAATTTGATTAATTTTTCTGAAAATAATGCTTGTACAAATACATTCAAATCATGTGTGTTAGAGATAATACCTCCCACTCCAGAAACATTTGGAAAATAAAAATCTGCTATTTCTTGCCATTCTCCATTTTTCTTTTGGTAAGATCTCGCAGAATTTAGATAATTATTTTCTTCATCAATACTAATTGTATTTTTGAGATGTAATGGCTTAATAATATTCTTAGCTATTATTTCTTTATACTTTTTTTGGTATTTCTGTTCTAAAATTCGTGCTAAAAGATAATATGCTCCATTCGAATAACTAACTGTATCGCCAGCAGCAAAAGCAGAACCTTGACGAATAATCTCGGTCATTATATCTTCATGTTTTACAGGTTCGAAAAGCCAAGTGTATAAAGTATCTTGTTTTACTACATAATCCTGTAGCCCACTTGTATGGTTAAGCATTTGCTTGATGCTTATCTCTTTTGCATTTGGAATTTGAGGAAAATAATTGCTCAATTTTTCATTTAAGTCAATTTTCTTCTTTTCAGACAGTTGAGCAAAAAGTACAGCCGTAAACATCTTTGTTATTGACCCAATTGTATATTTTGTCGTATCTGTATTATTTTTATCTCCAAATGTTTTGTTGATAATCTCTTTTCCATCTTCAAAAATAGATACATTTCCCATCAATTGTTTGTTGGTTTCAAAATGGTTGATATACTCTACAATTTGTTTCTGTTTATCAGAGGTAATAATGTTGTTTTGTGCAAATAAACTTGTGCTTACTAGTAAAAGCACCAATGTGATTAAGGTTTTCATGGTTATGATTTTTTTGTGGTTACTGATTTTTTAAATTTTAATAAAAGGGTTATTATAAAGTAGAAGATGACTGTCAAAAGTATCATTATTGGTATAAACCAATACCCCAAAACTTCTTGATAATCTGCTGTCTCCTTGACAAATCCTACAACTTGAAACTTATCATCTTTAAAATACAATCCTACATTGTTGCTAAACAGTTTTGCAAAAATTAGAAATACAAAAGTGCCTAATGACAAATAGAGCAAAAAGAAAATAATGTAACTTATACCGTTAGTAAAATTGAATACTAATGCTTTTAGTATATGCAATGGATTAAAGGATCTTGTCGCTTTTTCCATTAATTTGTCTGCTATCAAAGGCTTCAAAACCTCTTCTGGCGAACCCAATTTATCTAGGGCATTTAATAATTTGCTTAATTCAGAGTCAGAATCATTATTTTGAATATGTTCATAAATATGACTATTAAACTCCATCAATACATCTTGCTGGTCTGATTCAAGAATAGGCTTTAATGTATTTTGCAAACTTTTAATGTAGTTGTCATAGATTCGTTGAGCATTTTTGTCTTCAAATTCTATTTTCTTAAATTTCATGGCTAGTTATTTTAGTGATTGATTCTTGTAGCTCGTTCCAATAGTTACGCATTTCCTTTAAAGTAACTTTACCTTCTAGGGTAATTAGATAATACTTGCGAGGAATGCCCGATTCTTGTTCCACCCATTTTGAAGTGGTTAAGCCTTCTTTACTTAATCGATTCATCAAAGGATATAAAGTCCCTTCTGCTATTTCAATGGCAGTAGATTGCTTTATAATTTCGATTAATTCGTAGCCATACAATTCTTTTTTACTGATGGCATTTAAGACAATAAAGGAAAGTGTTCCCTTTTTGACTTGTGATTTCCATTTGTCTAAAAATTCATTCAAAATACATCGTTTTAGTTAGTACCTAGTATTACGATGTAAATATAGAAAAAGATACATAGTATTGCAAGGTAATTAAGATTTTTTTTATTTATATCCATAACAATTTGATTATCAACACTTTATAATTTTAAAAAATATTGCTAATTATAACGTCATATTAAGATTATAAAAACTAAAGGTAGTATATTTGGATTTTAGAAAATCCCACTCTTTTAATTCATTTTAATTGAGATAAATTTTTAACTCCTTGTCAAAAATAGGATTAACTTTTTTGTATAGTTAAAACTGCTAGTCTTGTAAACATTTTTCTACAATAAATAACTGAGCTTAATTATTTACACCTAAAATATATCTTGTATTTTGTTTAATTCTGTACCTTTAGGTCTGACTTAGAGAAAATAAGTCTTTTAAGAGCTTTAAACGCTGATTTTAAACTGGTTAGACCTTCAGTACAGACCAATTTAAAATAGAAAATAGATATAATTAATTTTGATTAGCTACTTAAATCCTATTACTTTGATTCATTATTACATTCCCAACAAACAAAGTTATTATTTTAGATTTCCTATTGCTGTCTTGAAGGAGTACAATGGAATTGATAATTTAGATATTACTATTGATGATAATTTGGTCTATTTCATAACCAAACCTATATTAGAAGAGCAAATTGAATTTAATGTCAATCTTATTTGGGAGCAGAAAGACTACCTTGATATACATCTTGAAATTAATGAAGAGAAATTTAATCCAAAAATCGTATTGAATAGTCTAAAAGAAAATCAAATGATAAACGGGTTAGAATCACTTAAAGAAGAATATGGAAAATTGAACAAAATCCTTTGCTAGAAAATGATTAATGATTGGATAACCACAACTCAAAATTCTCTTCTCTCGTTATTCTAAACAAAAAGTAAAAACTATATGGAAGCATTAGAATTCAAAGGAAAAATAGAAAAGGGAATTATTCGTTTGCCGTCAGAATATAAAGATTATGACCAAGAGCAAGTACAGGTAATTGTGCTTATAAAAAAGTCTGTAGAAAACGAAAATTCAATAAATAAGAAAGAAAAATTACGTTTAGCCTTTCAGAAAATGACTGATATTAATATGTTTTCAAAAATAGACAATCCAGTTACTTGGCAAAAAAAATTACGTAATGAGTGGGAATAAAGTAGTACTAGACACAAATGTTATCATATTTGCATCTAAGCAAACTATTGATTTTTAAAAATTATTAGAAAACTATGATGAGTTTTATGTTTCCATAATTACTTATATGGAGATTTATGGCTATGAATTTGAAAGTCAAGAGGAAAAACAGTTGATAGATTCTTTTTTTGAAGGATTAGAAATTGTGGAGGTAAATAGAGAAATAGCAGAACAAGTAATTATCTATCGCAAGAATAAAAATAAGAAAATCAAATTACCTGATGCTATTATTTTAGCTACTGCAAAATACCTAAATACAGAGTTGATAACAGATGATTGGGATGATTTTCAAAATATAAATAATTCAATTACTGTTTCTAACATAGATAATTTTAAAAAGTAGAGTCTTTATTTTTGTTTTTTCTAAAAAAAACAGAACTTCATATCCAATTTAGGGCATATTCATAAAATCTTTGTCAGTAGTTTTTTGGTAATCCAAAATAACTCTGACAATAGTTTCGTACAAATGTATCTTTTTCAACTATTGACAGCCTTCTGAAAGGACTGTCAAAGTTTAAAAAAGCAAGTAGTTTTTTTGTATAAATTAAAATTTTCCCTATTCAACAGAAGCATCAATTACCTCGTCATTCTAAACAAAAAGTAAAAACTATATAGAAGTGTTAGAATTCAAAGAAGAAAAATAAATAGTTACTTTTGGTAATTACAAGAAGACTAGGAATAACAAATTAGTAGTAGGAATAAAAATAGGATAATAACAAGAATATATATATTAACAAGTTTTGCAATAAAATATCTTATCGAATAAAACATCTAAAAAACTTGTTTTTTTCTAAAAAATGGTTAATTTGGTTACATAATTGAACTGTTTTCTTATCAAACAATTAGGTAGCTAAATGATTTATATACAAGTATTTATTCCCTTATATTAAATAATTGTATCTCATGGATTAGTGTTATCTACTTCCTATTTATTCCCCATTGTTAAGTGTTAAGAAATATGCAAAAAATAAAAAACACCAAATGGTTTCAACGTTTGGCATTGGCAACCTGTCTTGGTCTTATAGGTGCTGTTTTTGCTTCTTTTTGGTGGCAAGAATGGCAGTATTTACTCCCTACTCCTATTCCTGAAGGTTATCAAGATGTTTTTGTAGGCAAACAAATTCCTCAAAAAGTTTTACTTCAATTTTCTGAATTTCAAAAAAATAACAAACAAGAGACTACACAGAAACCTATCTTTCTGCACTTTTTTAGTCCTTTTTGTCCTTGTTCGAAGTTTAATATTGCTCATATTAACTATCTTGTTGAAAGATATGGAGAACAAGTACACTTTTATGCTATTATTTTTAATGATTCAGAATACGATATGGAATTTATTGATTTTTCAGAAAAATATAATATTTCTATTCCTACTATTTTAGATAAAAAAAATATGATTGCTTCTTCTTGTGGAGTTTATGCAACCCCTCAAGCTGCCATTATTACATCAGAAGGCAAATTATTCTATAAAGGAAATTATAATGTTAGTAGATATTGTAATAATAGAGATACAAATTTTGCTGAACAAGCTCTAGGTGCATTATTGGAAGGAAAAAATCCTCCTGACTTTGGAGAACTAGCTACTAAAGCATATGGCTGTGAGCTTCCAGAAGACTATTTTAAGTAAAACAATTTTAAGTAAAACAATACTAAATAAAATTAAAAAAATTAAGAGAATTCATTTTTTAATCTATGAAACCATTGACAAATCCTCGTGATAAAAAACCAACCATCTATACCTTAGAGTTGGAAACCTACTTATCCAATGTACAAAATAAGGCTGATAAAATATCAGATAGATTTGTGGTAATGTTTTTTATTTTAGGTTTATGTCTTGCTCCTGTGTATGGTACATGGACATTCACAATTGCTAACAGCATTATTATAGCAGGACTTTATGCGATAGCTCGTTTTGTTTTAAATAATAAATTTCATGCTCGCATGATTATTAGTGTAGTCTATGCAGTTTTTATGCTGCAATTTATTGGACAGATGCACGGAATGGCAGAAGCTCATTTTTTCTTTTTCATTAATATTGCCCTTCTGATTATTTATCAAGATTGGCGTATTATGATTCCTTACACCTTTCTTGCTATTGGTCATCATAGCATACTGGCTATTCTTCAAGCTAATGCGACTGATTTGAGATTCTTAGATGGAATAAATCTAGGTAATTATTTTATTGGTTTTTCAGGGCGTACAATTGAAGGCGAAACTGTACCTTATATTACTACTTTTCAATTGTTCTTTCATTTTGGACTCGCTTCCATGATGGGATTTGTTTGTGGTTGGTGGGCTGTTATTTTTAGAGAAAACAGCATTAAACTGATGGAAAAACAGTTTGAGACACAAGCACAAAATGAAGAATTACGCTCATCAGAGGAAGAATTACGTCAAAACTCAGAAGAACTACAGAGTACAAATGACCAAATGTTTGTTATTCAAAGAGAAATAGAAGAAAAACAAAAACTATTGAATAGAGCTGAAAAGTTAGTAGGATTAGCAAGCTACGAAATTGATTTGGTTACTCAAAAACTCACTCATTCTGATAATTTGCCTTTTATCTATGGAGAAAGTCAATTAAACGATGTGCAAAAAGTTATCGAAATTGCTCATCCAGAAGATGCTGATACAGTGGTTAATACATTAAAACAAGCTGTCAAAGGTGAAATAGAAAATTATGATATTTGCTATCGTTCGAAAGGAACAAATTTTAAAGAATATAAATATTATAGAGCCGTTGGAGAACTTATATATGACCAAATAGGTAACCCTGAAAAACTTCTAGGTACTGTGCAAGATATTACAGAAACAAAGCAAAGAGAAGAAGATAATCAGCTTTTAAGAACATTAATTAATAATACGTCTGATGCTGTACAAGTGGCTTCTACTGAGGGAAATTTTATTTATATGAATGATGTAGGAAGGAGTAGACTTGGATTATTAGGTAAAGACATTACAAATTATACGACAGCCGATATTGAGTCGGTCTTTAAAGAAAAAGGAGCTTGGCAAAAACATGTAGAAGAAGTGAAAACTGTCGATACATTTATTTTGCAAAGCACAAATTTGGATAAGAAGACAAACAGAGAGTTTCCTGTTGAGGTCTCTATAAAATATACAGAAATCAATAATAAAGGATTTATGGTAGCTGTATCTAGAGATATAACTGAACAGCAAAAAAGAGAACAAGAAATAAAAGAACAAAATAATAAATTACAAGCCTCTGAAGAAGAATTAAGACAAAATTATGAAGAGCTTCAAACCACACAAGAAGAATTGCATTTTCAAACGCAACGTTTAGAACAGATTTTTGATGGTGTTCCTGCTATGATTTATCAATTTAAACTAGAAAAAAATGGGCATATGTCTTTTCCTGTTGTGAGCAAAGGTTCAGAGTTAGTGTATGGATTATCTCCTCAAGTAATTATGAATGATGCAACTTCTGTTATTTCATCTATTCATGAGGACGATAGATTACTTTTTCAACATAGTTTGGGAGAGTCTGCACAAAACATGACCGATTGGAAAGCTGATTTGCGTGCTGTAATCAATGGTAAACAATATTGGATAAGAGGAAATTCAAAGCCTAAAAAGCAAGAAGACGGAAGTATTATTTGGAGTGGAATTGTGCAAGAAATAACTCAATACAAAGAATTAGAACAGGAAATTCAAGCTAAAAATCAAGAACTACAAGCATCAGAAGAGGAGTTGCAGCAAAATTATGAAGAACTTCAAACTACACAAGAACTTATAAATAATGCTTTCTCAGAACTTGATGCTCAGTTTATAGCTATAAGCACAACACTTGGCTATGTAGAAATGAATACAGACCGAAAAATAGAACGAGTAAATCAATTATTTGCTGATTGGTTGGGGTATTCTGTTGAAGAATTACAAGGACACAGACATGCTGAGCTTATTCCAGATACATCAGAAGACAAAGAAAAATATGAAAAACTTTGGCAAACCCTTGAAAAAGGAGAAACTTTTACAGATGTTTTTAAACGAAAAAATAAAGAAGGAAAAGAAGTTTGGCTCTATGGTGCATATTGCCCAGTCAAAAATAAAGAAGGTCAGGTAGTAAAAATTATTAAAGTAGCTTCAAACTATAATGACCAAAAAGACTTTGAAGATAAAATTAAAGCGACTAACAATAGACTACAAAATCTTATCGAAAATGTAGGTGATTTAGTATTTTTATTAGATAGTGATTTAGTATTTAAGCAATACTATGCTTCATCTGATAAAGATTTAGCCTTAGAGCCTGAAAATTTCCTAAACAAGAAAATTACAGAAGTTGGCTTTCCTGAAAAACCGTTACATCATATTATCACAGCTTTACAGAAAGCTCTTAAAAATAAGGAAAAAGCAACTGCTGAGTACAAACTTGAATTATTTCATGGTGATGAGTGGTTTAGTTTGATAGCTTCTCCTATTTTAAACCAACAAGAAGAAGTAGAAGATATTTTGTGTGTAACTCGTAATATCACTTATATTAAAAAAACTGAAATAGCTGTACAAGAACAAAATCAACTTCTTTCGCAGCAGAAAGAAAATATAGAAAGTGCTTTTAACGAACTTCAAACTACTCAAAGCCAACTTATTCAATCTGAAAAAATGGCAAGTTTGGGACAGCTTGTTGCTAATATTGCCCACGAAATTAATACACCTCTAGGTGCAATTCGTTCTTCGGCTATTAGTATTGAAGATATTCTACAAGAAACATTGCCTACTCTACCAAAATTTTTGAAAACGTTAGATGATGCTACTCTTCATAATTTTAATGAGTTTGTAAGGCTATCTTCTCAAAAATCTGATATACTTTCTAGTAGAGAAAAACGAACAATAAAATATAATTTGGTAGAAGAATTTGAAGAATTTCAACTAGATGATGTAAATGAATTTGCTGACAGAATTGTCGACATGAATATGTATGAAGAAAAAGCATTATTTATTCCTTTTCTAAAAAACG
Organism: Bernardetia sp. MNP-M8; assembly: GCF_037126285.1. Taxonomy (NCBI): domain Bacteria; kingdom Pseudomonadati; phylum Bacteroidota; class Cytophagia; order Cytophagales; family Bernardetiaceae; genus Bernardetia; species Bernardetia sp. MNP-M8. The sequence continues at coordinate 1,886,801 of NZ_CP147012.1, read as the reverse complement.
AAAATGCAAAAGAAATTTTCCAAATAGCTTATCAGCTTTCTACCATTGTGAGAAGTAATAGAACTGTCAAAACAGCAACAGACAGAGCTGCAAAAATTGTTTTTGCTCTCAAAAATTTTGCTCGTCAAGACCAAACAGGACAAAAATCAGTAGTTAATATTAATGAAAGTCTTGAAACAACACTTACTCTCTATCACAATCAAATCAAACATGGTATTGATGTTACTCGTGATTTAGGGGAAATTCCTGAATTTATGGGTTATCCTGATGAACTTGTACAGGTTTGGACAAATATTATTCATAATGCACTACAAGCTATGAAAAATAATGGTAGGTTATTTATTCAGTCAAGCCTAGAGAAAGATAATGTTTTAGTAACTATCCAAGATAACGGTGGAGGTATTCCTAAAGCAGTTCAAGACCGTGTCTTTGATGCTTTCTTTACTACCAAACAAGCAGGACAAGGCAGTGGTCTAGGGCTAGATATTACTAAAAAAATTGTAGAAAAACACAATGGAAAAATTTGGTTCGAAACCTTAGAAGGAATCGGAACAACATTTTTCATCCAACTTCCTCTTAGTTAAATATAATAAAAATCAGGAAATAATTATTCACTTACCTTATTTAAAAATTTAAATTATGGCAGCTAAAAAAAACAAAGCAATTCTCTGTGTAGATGATGATCCAATGATATTGATGAGTCTCAAATTGCAGCTTACTCAAAGTTTTGATGGTCAGTTTATCATAGAAACAGCAGAAAGTGGAGAAGAAGCTTTAGAGCTTATAGACTTTTTGGGAGGAAGAGATATTGATACACTTCTAATTATTAGCGACTGGCTGATGCCAAAAATGAAAGGTGATGAGCTTTTAGTAAAAATAAAAGATCGTTTTCCGAAAGTAGGACAAATTATGCTTTCAGGACAAGCTCAAAATGAAGCCGTACAAAATGCGTTTAAAAACTCCAATCTAAAATATTTTATTTCTAAGCCATGGAACAAACAAGATTTGGTTGATAAAGTGAATGAAATACTAAAAAGTTAACTAATTTGTAGTACTTAATTTCTGACAATCAATTCCTCTTTTTGATTGTCAGAAATTAATTCTTAGAAAAACTCTTTTTTAATGGAACTGACAAAAAAAATAGATTTTAAACAAATAATCTAGTTTGAAAGTAAAGTAGGAGTAAGGACTACTTTTTTTGTAGAAATTCCTATTACTACAAGTACAACATGAATAAACTAAAAACAGTATTGCGTCTTATTGTTTATGGAGATGATAATAGACAATATCCAGATACTTATTTTGAAGAACAAAGTTACCAATGTGCAAGGCTGTTGCCACTTGTTAGTTTAGTTTTTAGTTTTATTTGGATAGGTTATATTCCTTTAGATGCAGAATTGTATCCAAATGTAAATGGAATTTTTTACCTCCGAATAGGCTTATCTGTAGTTAGCTTTATTGCTTTTGGATTGTATTGGATTCCGTTTTTTAGAAAAAAAGCTATTTATTTGATGAGTGTATTAGGAGCATATGCTCTTATCAGTACAGCTATTATTACAGGTCTTACAAGAGGCAATCCTTCTTATATGGGAGGTTATTGTATGGTTTTGGTGGCTTCTTTGTTTGTTCCTCTTCGCATATATGTGTATTATCTTGCTCTGACCTTATCTGTAATTTGCTTCTTTATCACTTTATTGTTGTTAGAGGTTAATATTATGCAGGATATTTCAAAATATAGCCTCAACGACTTAGTAAGTGCTATCATCTTAGCTTTTGTATTTGCTTTTTTAGTAGATAGAGACCGACATTCATATTACAAAAAATCTAAAGACAGAGAGCAACAACGCAAAAAAATACAAATACAAACATTGACTATTCAAGAAAGTAACAAAGTATTACAATTATCTGAAGAAGAATTAAAGCGAAATTTAGAAGAACTAAAAGCTACTCAAGAACAACTAAAAAAACAAAAAACAGAAGTAGAAAACGCATATAAAGAACTTCAATTTACTCAAGAACAACTTATCCAGTCCGAAAAACTTGCCAGCTTAGGACAGCTCATTGCAAATATTGCACACGAGATAAACACACCCTTAGGAGCAATTCGTTCTTCGGCTGATAGCATTGAAAATATTCTATTAGAAACTCTTCCCAATCTATCTAATTTTCTCAAAAAATTAGATGATAATACAGTAGCTGTATTTAATGAGTTTGTCGAAAAATCTTCCCAAAAGACGGATTTACTTTCTACACGAGAACAGCGAATTGTAAAATATGAATTGATAGATGAATTAGAAAATCTAGGTTTTGAGAATGTAGAAGAATATGCTGATTTGATTGCTGATTTGAACATGCACGAAGAGAAAAAGTTAATTAAAATATTACTTCAAACTCAAAATAAAGAAGAAGTTTTCGAAACTGCATATCAACTTTCTACAGTTATCAGAAGCAACCAAACCATAAAGGAAGCCACTAAACGAGCTGCAAAAACAGTGTTTGCTCTCAAAAATTTTGCACGACAAGATCATTCAGAAGAAAAATCAAATGTTGATATCAATCAAAGTTTAGAAACGACACTAATATTATATCATAATCAAATTAAACAGGGAATTGATATAAATCGAATCTTAGATTATGTACCTATTTTTTTAGGATACCCAGATGAACTTTTGCAAGTATGGACAAATCTTATTCATAATGCTATTCAAGCTATGAAAGGCAAAGGAGAATTGATTGTTTCTACCAAAACTATCGAAAAACAAGGCAAGAAAATGGTTTTGGTTTCTATTCAAGATACAGGAAGTGGAATTCCAATAAAAATTCAAGATAGAGTATTTGATGCTTTCTTTACTACCAAACCGATAGGAGAAGGAAGTGGCTTGGGTTTAGATATTACACGAAAAATAATAGATAAACATGATGGAAAAATTTGGTTTGAAACAGAAGAAGGAATTGGAACTACTTTTTTTATTGAAATTCCTCTACTTTTAGAAAGTGTTTAAGATTCGAAAAGTAGTAAGTTGGATAGGTTTAATGGTATCGCTGTGGTTATACTGCAAAAAACAATAAAGGCTGTATTATTTCCATTGACTTATAGACACAACCTTGTTAATATAAATACAAAAGTCCTTATTTCTAAAAAATGAAATAAGGACTTTCATGCTTTTTAAAAGCTCACACAAAAGCATAATTTGCAATAAATTACACTTTATTAATAGCTACTTTCTGCAAGATTCCATCAATGATATTTCTTGTAGTTATTCCTTCTGCTTCGGCTTCAAAGTTTAGAATAATACGGTGTCCGAAAATATCATAAATTACTTCTTTGATGTCTTCTGGAATTACATAATCTCTTCCTTCCATAAATGCCATTGCTTTTGCAGCACGATTAAGAGCAATACCTGCACGAGGTGAAACACCAAACTGAACATATTTTGCTTCTTCTTTCAAGCCATAATCTTTAGGAAAACGACTAGCAAAGATAAGTTCGACTACATATTCTTCAAGCTGCTCGTTCATTTTTACTTGATTGATAGCTTCACGAATAGCAAAAACTTCATCACTAGACAGAACTGGATTTACTTCTTCTTTATAATTCGTATTTGCCATACGACGCATAATTTCTAATTCCGATTTTTTATCAGGATAAGTAATAAAAACCTTCATCATAAAACGATCGACTTGTGCTTCTGGAAGAGGATATGTTCCTTCTTGGTCGACTGGATTCTGTGTTGCCAATACCAAAAATGGTTTATCCAACTTAAAAGTAGTTTCTCCAATCGTAACTTGCCTTTCTTGCATCGCCTCCAAAAGTGCAGCCTGTACTTTGGCAGGAGAACGGTTGATTTCATCAGCAAGAATGATATTTGAAAAAATAGGTCCTTTTTTTACCTCAAATTCTCCTCTTGTTTGATTATAAATCATTGTTCCGATAAGGTCAGCAGGCAAAAGGTCTGGCGTAAACTGAATACGTTGGAAGCCTAAATCCAATACTTTTGCTAGTGTATTGACAGTCAAAGTTTTGGCAAGACCTGGTACACCTTCTAAAAGTACGTGTCCTTGTGTAAAAAGTCCAATCAAAAGACGATTGACCATATAACGCTGTCCCACGACAACTTTTCCCATTTCTGTATAAACCTGTTCTATTTTAGCTCTAAGCTCTTGATTATCAGCAGTCATATTAATGATAAATTACGTTTTTTGAGGGTTTGATAAATCAAACTTCTACATGAATGATTTTGGTATAAAAACTTTCTAATTAAAATTTGAATACAACATAAGACAAAGATTTGTTTAAAAATTGTATTTTGCAAATTGTAGCCATTTCTTTTAGTTTCTTTCTAAGAATTATTCTGAAAGATAAGTAATAATTAGCTATCTTTTGTCAATCCAGTTTTTTTTAAGAAATTTGTACAAATCAATTACGAATTACAAATTAAAAATTACGAATTAAATAACTTGAAAGAAAATACATGTTTCTTTTTTGATGATTAGTAATTTTAGTTACTTTTGAATATATCTCTTGCAAAAAACTAAATCAGAATCTCTTCTTGCTCGGGTAAAAGAAACCCAAACTGAACCTACAAAGGCTTTTCAAAGATTGCTTTTTGTGATGGAAGACCTTAGAGAAAACTGTCCTTGGGACAAAAAACAGACACTAGAATCGCTTCAATACCTTACAATTGAAGAAGTCTATGAGCTTTCTGATGCCATTTTATCACAAAAAGATAAGAAAGACAAAACAGAAATCAAAAAAGAACTAGGCGATTTGATGCTACATTTGGTTTTTTATTCCAAAATTGCTTCTGAAACTAATGATTTTGATATTACAGATGTTTTAAATTCTGTTTGTGAAAAACTTATTCATCGCCATCCTCACATTTATAGCAATATTATTGCAGAAACAGAGGAAGAAGTAAAACTAAATTGGGAAAGAATCAAATTACAAGAAAAAAGTAGTTTAGATAATTCTGACTCTGTATCAAATTCTGAACAAAAAAATAAAAGTCTTTTTGAAGGTGTTCCTAAATCTATGCCTGCGCTTGTAAAAGCAATCCGAATTCAAGAAAAAGCTCGTGGAGTGGGTTTTGATTGGGATAAAGCAGTTGATGTTTGGGAGAAAGTCAAGGAAGAAGAAAGTGAATTATTCGAACATATTGATACTTCTGATGAAACTATTCATAAAGTAACCAATCAAGAAGAAGCCGAACAAGAATTTGGCGATTTGCTCTTTTCAATGATTAACTATGCTCGTTTTTTGGGTATAAATCCTGAAAATGCACTTGAAAAAACAAACAGAAAATTTATAGGTCGTTTTGAGTTTTTGGAAACAGAAGCACATAAAGACGGAAAAAAATTAGAAGAAATGACCTTAGCTGAAATGGAAAATTACTGGCAAAAGGCAAAGAAAATATAACCAATAAATACATAACAATTCAAAACCCTAAGGGTCTTGAAGACCCTTAGGGTTTAATAGAAAGTAGGGAAATAATACATAACAAATGGAACTAACTACACAGGCTATTGCCAATTTGGTAGGTGGAAAAGTGGAAGGAGATGAGAAGGCAAAAATTAATACAGTTGCCAAAATACAAGAAGGTACAGCAGGTGCGATTGCTTTTTTGGCAAATCCAAAATACGAAAACTTCATTTATGAAACCAAAGCAACGGCTGTTTTGGTAAGTGAAAATTTTGAAGCAAAAGAACCTATTTCTACTACACTTATTCGTGTTCCTGATGCTTATACAGCATTTGGAAAACTCCTTACAGCTTATCAACAAATGACATTGATGAAAAAAGTAGGAATCGAAAAGCCTTCTTTTCAGTCTAGCACAAGTGATTTGGGCGAAGATGTTTATTTGGGGGCATTTAGTTATGTAGGTGAGAATACCAAAATAGGAAATAATGTAAAGATTTATCCTAACTCTTATATTGGAGATAATTGTAAAATAGATGATGATACTGTTATTTATGCAGGCGTAAAAATCTATTCAAACACTAAAATTGGTAAAAATTGCATTATTCATTCGGGCGCAGTCATCGGAAGTGATGGTTTTGGTTTTGCGCCTCAAAAAGATGGTTCGTACCAAGCTATTCCTCAAATTGGAAATGTAGTTTTGGAAGATAATGTCAGTATTGGTGCAAATGCTGCCATTGATTGTGCTACAATGGGTTCTACTTTGATAAAACAAGGTGTCAAGATTGACAATTTGGTTCAGATTGCTCATAATGTTCAAATAGGAAAAAATACCGTTATTGCTGCACAAACTGGCGTTTCTGGTTCATCTGAAATTGGAGAAAGCTGTATTTTGGCTGGACAAGTTGGAGTAGTCGGGCATATCAAAATTGCTGATAAAGTAACCATTGCTGCACAAAGTGGCGTTTCGAAAACCTATACCAAAAAAGGAGGAAACCTTTTAGGTTCTCCTGCCAACGAACACGGACAACAAATAAAAAACTTTGTCGTCATTAAAAACTTAGCTTCTTTGAAGAAAAAAGTAGATGAGTTGGATAGGAAAGTGAATGGTTAGTGATAAGTGATAGGTTGTAAATTGTAAGTGATACAGGAATTACTGAAACTTCTATGAAAAGAAAAATGCTATTTACTAGAAAAAGAATTATATTCATTTATACTCTATCATTTACAATTAACCATTATCAATAATCCATTATTCAAAAGAAGTTTTTACCTTTGTAAAACTAATAAACTAAGCCTATTTCGTTATTTCTCTTAATCTGTATTAGAAATTGATAATAAGGTCATAACTGGCTCAATAACTTGCTTTTAAATCTGTCTTTATATATATGAAAACCAATCAACACACTATACAAAAATCCGTTACCGTTTCAGGAATCGGTCTGCATACAGGCGTAAAATCTACCATGACTTTTTTACCTGCCAAACCAAATCATGGAATAAAATTTTGTAGAATAGACATAGAAGGAAGACCTGTCGTAGATGCAGACGTAGATTTTGTAGTTGATGTGTCAAGAGGAACAACTATCGAAAAAGGAGAAGCACGAGTAAACACTGTGGAACATACATTGGCTGCTCTTGTTGGTTTGGAAATCGATAATGTAATGATTGAATTGGATGGTCCTGAACCTCCAATTATGGATGGAAGCTCTATCGATTTTATTAATCATTTGAAAGAAGCAGGACTAGAAGAACAAAATGTACCTCGTAACTTCTTCGAAATTGATACAAGCATTCATTATTCTGATGCTGATAAAAATATAGAAATTGCAGCTCTTCCATTAGATAATTATCGCCTTACTGTAATGGTAGATTATAATTCGCCTGTTTTGGGAAGTCAGTATGCAGCTTTAAATGATATTTCAGAGTTTGAAAAGGAAATTGCAAGTTGTCGTACTTTTTGTTTCTTACACGAATTAGAAACGCTTTATAACAATAATCTTATACAAGGAGGCAATTTTGATAATGCCATCGTAATTGTAGATAGAGTTTTGTCAGATGAAGAAATGGCTCGTCTTGCAAAAATGTTCAATAAAGACAAAATAGAAGTTAAGAAAGAAGGAACATTGAATAATGTAGAACTTCGTTATAAAAACGAACCTGCAAGACACAAACTATTAGATTTAGTTGGCGATTTGGCTTTAGTTGGTCGTCCATTGAAAGCTCAAATTTTGGCTGCTCGCCCAGGGCATGCTGCAAATGTTGCTTTTGCTAAAAAAATAAAGAAAAGAATTCAGAAAGCATCAGGCGTTCAAATTCCAAAATACGATCCAAAAACACCTCCAGTTTTAGATGTAAATCAAATATCTAAAATTCTTCCTCATCGTTATCCATTTATGCTTGTCGATAAAATCATCTATTTAGATGAAACTTCGGTTATTGGAGTAAAAAATGTAACAATGAATGAACCATTTTTTCAAGGACACTTTCCAGAAAATCCAGTAATGCCTGGGGTTTTGCAAATAGAAGCCATGGCACAAACGGGAGGTATTTTGGTCTTAAATACAGTCGAAGATCCAAATAACTATTGGTCTTATTTTATCGGAATTGATAATTGTCGTTTCCGTCAGAAAGTTTTACCTGGGGACACAATTATTTTCAAATGTGAACTTGTTGCGCCTATTCGCAGAGGAATTGCCAAAATGAAAGGACAAGCCTACGTAGCAGGAAAATTAGTTTGTGAAGCTACACTTACAGCTGGTATTGTAAAGAAAGACTAAGATTAAAGGTTATCAAGGTTATTTTTTGTATAACAGTCTGCCAGACTGTTGAATTTGATAAAATACTGTTTCTGATGTTCAGACTGGAAGTCTGAACTACCTTAATATAAAGCGTGATAAGGTTTATTAGATAGAATATTTATTAAAAATTTGAAACGCATTTGCTTTTGGGTAAATGCGTTTTTTTACATAAAACTGTAAAAGATGAGTTTTATCAGACGATTGAATAAAATAAATGTAATTACTGGAATTTTTGCAATACTATTTGGAGGCTTTATTTCCTATTTTTCTATTCAAGATTATATGGATTTAAAGGATATAAAAAAAAGTGGCAGAGAAGTAAAAGTCAAAGTCCTGTCTAAAAGTTATGTAAATAAAATTCACTCAATGGATGTTTTATTTCAAGGAGAAACCTATTATGTGAAAGGAGGAAGTAATGATTACAAAAAGGGAGAAATTATTAAACTTATTTATAGTGAGGAGAAAGATACGTTTTTATATGGATATACAGAAGGACATTATTCTTATATTTTTGTGTTTTTGGGAATGATTATAATAGGAATTGCTACCTTATTTATGGCGTTTTTTGAAGCTTGGAAACCTTTTTCTAAATCCTCTGATTAATTAATACCAAAGATAAAATGAATTTAAACAACAAAATGGTAATAGATTTTAAAGAGTTTCTGAAAACAGGTAAATTTGATTATCTCAAAATTGGTAAAACTAAAGAATGGATAATAAATAATTTTCCTGATCCTGATTTCTTTACTGGGAAAGATGATAAAATATATCAGAACGATATTTGGAGGTATGGAAATGTGGAGCTAATCTTTCATGAAGAAAAGCTGATACTACTTCATTCAAAATATTTAGATGAAAATGACCTAAATGGAGGAGAATATCTTGAAATTAAGAAATGGTTTTTAGAAAAATCAGATAAAATCAATCTTCTCAGTGTCATTGAATATCTAAACGTAGAAAGAATTAATTTTAGCAAAAAAACTAATCAATATGAATCAAAATCTGTCAGACTAGAACTAGAATCTGGAGTACATCTAGGATTTATATTAGAAGGACTTGAAGATGAAAATGATGAAGAATACACTTTACGTTCAGAAACAGTAAGTCAGAATGAATTTATATTTTACTCATTTAGTTTAAGGAGATAATTACAAATAAGATATAATATTTCTTTATTTTAAACATTGTTCTCAACACCATTTTTCTCAGCCATTTCATTAATTCTAGGTTGTAATATCCAAACTCCAATAGGAAAAAACCAAAACATAAAAAACTCACTAGCAAAATCTTTAAAAGTTACTTCTCTTTGTAACTCGGCAGTTTTGAGTGTCTTTGCAGCAAAATACATAGAATAAAATATTCCAAAGACAGACAAAATATGTAAAATAAAAAGAATTGGTGTTAGCCATTCCATAGGAATTTGAGGTAGGTCTTGTAGTAGTACTTGTGGTTTTACTTTACTAAGTGCGACAAACATAAAAACACAAAATCCACTAACATAGAGTAAAGGAATGCAAGAAAAGATTTTGAATTTTGTGGTTTTCATTTCTACGCTACTTGGCATATTGTTTTGCAGTCCGACAGAAACCGACCAAAACCAACTAAAAATCAATGAAACAAAAAGTACCATTATTAATGGAAAAAACTTTGCTATACTGATTAGCTTAAAAAAATCTTCTGGTTCTGGTGGTGTTCCTCCTTTTATTATGGATGATATAATTACTCCTATTGTAAGGAATAAACCAACAGGCACACCCACCAAAAGGAAAAATAATTGCCAATGTTTTGCTTTTAGAATTTTATCTGTCATCTTATTTTTTGTTTAAGTTAGTGTTTCAATATACGATAATTAATTTGTTTTTAATCCTGTTAAGTTACACTAAATCATATTCTTTCCAACAAAGCCATATAAAATCCATCAAAACCTGTTTGATGAGAAAGTATTTTTTTATCTTCAACAAATTTAAAATCCTTTCCATTTTCACTATTCAAAAATATTTCTACTTGTTTTTGATTTTCAGAAGGTAAGATAGAACATGTTGCATAAACTAGTTTTCCTCCTTTTTTAGTCATTTTAGAATATTCTTGTAGAATGTTTTGCTGAGTCTGTTTTATCTCTTCCAAAAAGGCAAGACTAAGTTTCCATTTTGCATCAGGATTTCTACTCAAAACACCCAAACCACTACAAGGTGCATCTATCAAAACTCTATCAGCCGAATTATGAAACTGACTAAATTGATTGTAATCTACTTTATTATCTTGCCTTTTTATAGTATGTGTTTTGATGTTATGAACGTCGGCTCGGTTGGCTCTTTTTCGTAGTTCAATGAGTTTATTTTCATAAATATCCATTGCTGTTATTTGTCCTTTATTTTTTAAAAGAGAAGCAATATGAAGAGATTTTCCTCCTGCACCTGCACAAGTATCAATGATTTGCATTCCTTGTTTTACATCCAAAAAATAAGCAATAAGCTGTGAAGAAGCATCTTGGATTTCGAAAAATCCGTCTTTATACAAAGAATTTCTGACAATACTTTTTCGCTGCACTAACTGAAGTGCATCTGGATAATCCGTATTATTTTGAGTAATTTTCTTAGTTTCAATGTTTTGTTCTGAAAGTTGTTTTTGAAGTTTGGCGATGCTTGTTTTCAATGTATTGACACGCAAAACAACAGGAGCTTGATTATTTAGAGCAGCAATTTCTCTTGTCCAAGTTTCATTTCCTAATTCTGTTTCTCCCAAGTTATCTAACCAATCTGGAATAGATTCTTTATACTTTCTAATTTCTTGAAGCTGACCTAAATTTTGTTTTATCTCATTTATTTTCTCTTGATTTATTCCTTCAACTTCTTCCCAAGTTGGTAATTCAATTTCATTTAAGATTGCCCAAATAGAAAAAAGTTGAAATAGATTTTGAGTAGAATAATCATCATTATCATATTGCTTTTCTAACCCTGCTAGTTTTGCATACAAACGTTTCCATCTGACAATTTCATAAATGGTTTCTGCCACAAAATTTCTATCTCTTGCTCCCCAACGTTTGTCTTGTTTTAATGTAGTAGCCACGACTTTATCAGCATATTTACCTTGATTAAAAATTTGAGACAGTGAGTCAATGACTGCCAAAACTAAATTACGATGTAAACGCATAGAAGTATTTTTTGAAAATGAAGTTTGATAGAAACTATAAAATTACGCTACTTTCTATTCGGAAACAAAAAACAGTTCTAACACTTGGCTAGAACTGTTTTTTTAGAAATTATTTTTCTTACAAGATTATTTACTTTTTATCATTTTTCAAACCAATTTCAAGGTTATCAAACGACATAATATCTACAACTGATTGCATGGCTTCATCATAAAAAACAGTTACCGAATCGCCAGCTTGTGTAATTGGAAGTTCTTGAGAGACAGACGAAGAAGCTACAAAAAGTTTGTTAGGTTCATTATTTAAAAGTAAATAATAAAAAGTTGTTCCACCATTTACATCTTCTGCAACACGCAAAACACGCCCTTTTATTTCGTTGAGTTTGCTTTCACTTGTCGGACGAATAGAATTTCCTACACTATTCAATGAGCTTTTATATTCACGAAGAGCTTCCTGCAAATTATCAGCAGCTCCCACAATTGTATAATCTTGAACAGAAACTAATGCCATCATTTTTATCAGTCCAGAATTATCCTTCAAAGACATCACATAAGTAGGAACTCCATTGATGTTATAAGTTATTGGAAATGAACTATAATAGCCTTTTTCCTGTACTTTTCCTTCTGCTGAACGCTGTGCAGCCCATTCTGTTGCTCCTGTTTGGCGATACCATTTTGCTTCTTTTGTACGAGTATCTACCAAAACAAAACCTACTGTTCCTTCATCTGCACCTACAGAAGTCAGACCTGTGTACCAATACGAACGATTATCTTCTCCATAAACTAGCGACATTCCAGGGGTTGTAGTAAGTTTGTCTTTGTTGGCAAAATTGAAATAACCATGTACAAACTCTCCCCAGTCGTCTAATTGTGTTTCAATAAAATCTTCTGGTTGGATACGGTCAATCCAAAGAGGCGCATCAGCTATAGAATAGTTTTGTATATCTCCACTTTGAGCATTTACAACCACAACTCCAACAGCATCACTACCCAAAAAACCAACTCTTTTTTCATATTGAGTAAGTACCCAAAACGGATTTCCTTCATCATCAATTTCAAACGTAAAATCAGCCAAACCTTTTGTCATATAACCATTAAAATAAACATGCCTGTGCAAATCATCAAACGCAAAAGCAGCCGTTTGATATTTTAAATTTACTTGTTTGCCATTTACTTCTTGAACTAGTTTTACATCACGCTCATTAGTTGCCGAAACCATTACATAACCTGGAGTTCCTTCTGTATTTGTAAGCCACTTCAAAAAACCAGAGTGCAAAAGAGGAGCAACCCAGTAGAGTTTGTCTTTTACCTTCTGAATATGAAACTCTCCTAAATAAGCCTGACTACCCAAAGAAGCCTTTTCTCCCATTACTTTATCACCTAATCGTTGTGCTACTTGCTCATCAACTACACGAATATTATCCGTAGAAACAGGCGCAACTTCACTAGCAAAACTTTCTCCTATTGCTATTTCCCCTATCAAATTTCTGTAATCATCAGCTCTAAAAATTGACCACGAAACAAACGAAGCCCAAACAATTGCATACAAAGCTGCTACTGCACCAATTCCCATAATCACTTTGAGAATAGATTTATCTTTTGTAGCAACAAATTTCTTCCCAAAATACATACTAAAAAATGGAATACTAAAAAATATAAGTACCGTAGGAAGTTCCGAAAATCCATAATTCAGAACAGGAAAACTCATATAAGAATAAACAAGAATGGCTAGAATATATGCAATAGCCAAAAATCGAACAGGTAATTTCATTGTTTTTTTATTAAAATTCAAAAATGACTTTTTCTTTTATTGAATGTAGTGATTTTTTGGGAGAAATGGAAAACTGTATTTTAAAATTCCTTTTCATAACTTTGCCATATCAACTCAAAACAAACAAAAGTAAAAAGATGGATTTATTGCGTTTTGCCACAGCAGGAAGCGTCGACGACGGAAAAAGTACACTTATTGGAAGGCTTTTATATGATACAAAAAGTATTTTTGAAGACCAACTGACAGCCATTGAAGCTGCTAGTAAAAGAAGAGGAGAAGAACATGTAAATCTTGCTTTGCTTACTGATGGCTTGCGTGCTGAACGTGAACAAGGAATTACAATTGATGTTGCTTATCGTTATTTTGCTACACCATCACGAAAATTTATTTTAGCCGATTGTCCAGGGCATATTCAGTATACTCGCAATATGGTAACAGGTGCTTCGACGGCACAACTTTTAGTTATTTTGATTGACGCAAGACAGGGAATTGTAGAGCAAACTCGTCGTCATACTTTCATTGCCGAACTTTTAGGAATCAAACATTTAGTAGTTTGTGTCAATAAAATGGATTTGGTAGAATATGATGAAAAAATCTATGAACAAATAAAAGCCGAATATTTGAGTTTTGTACGAAAAACACGTATTTCGGAAGTTAGTTTTATTCCAATAAGTGCATTGAAAGGCGATAATGTGGTTGAGAAATCAGAGAATATGAAATGGTATAAGGGAACAAGTTTTTTGTATCACTTAGAAAATGCTTATATCGGAAACACATGGGATTTTATAAATTCTCGTTTTGCTGTTCAGCACGTTATTCGTCCACAATCTAAAGAAGAGGATTTACATGATTATAGAGGTTATGCAGGCGAAGTTTTGGGAGGTGTCTTTAAGAAAGGTGATAAAGTTACTGTTTTGCCTTCTGGATTCTCAACGACTATAAAAAAACTAGATTCTTTTGATGGAGAACAAGAAAAAACATTCCCTCCTCAAAATATAACAATGCTTTTGGAAGATGATATTGATATTAGTAGAGGCGATATGCTTGTAAAGGCAGACAACAAACCAACAATAGGACAAGATTTAGAAGTAATGATTTGTTGGCTCAATGAACAGAAATTACAACCCAATGGAAAATATTTACTAAGACACACAACTCAAGAAGTAAAAGCTATTCTGAAAGAAGTAGTTTATAAAATTGACATTAATACACTTCATAGAACTGAAAATGATTTAACTATTGGCTTGAATGATATTGGAAGAATCAGAATAAGAACAGCAAAACCAATTTTTTATGATAGCTATTCCAAAAACAAGCGAACAGGAAGTTTGATTTTGATAGATTTACAGACAAATGCTACAGTAGCTGCTGGAATGATTATTTAATTCATTTTTTTTCAAAATAGAAAAAAAACTTTCCATTATGAAAAAAAATAAGGATTGCTCATTAATCATTAAAAAGTTAAAATTGCCTTTTATGAGCTTTAAACAGTGTTTTTCAATTATTTCAAGTTATTTTCAACTAACTTTTGGCATTGGCAAGCCTATTGAAATATATAAGTCAAGTAAGCAAAACAAAATAAGTGATTTTCAAAGTAACTGATTTGTAAAACTGAAAAGTCTAACAAAAAATTTTTAGCAGTAACTTTATTTTTTAAGAATCATTTATTAGGAAAGTCAAAATTGAATAGTATGTGTGTTGTCAATCAGTAATGATTATTTTTAGCAACTCCTTATTTTTTAACTATTCAGTTATACTTTTATAAGAAACAAGAAGAATCCCTTTTCATTTTTTGAAAAAAGGGATTTTTTGTTTTATTATTCGTTATTTCTACTTATATCCTCCAAAATCTCTCTAATAAGCTCATTTTCATATCCTTTTTGAAGAGCATAGTTAGTAGCCTTGTGTTTTCTTTTAAAATTATCATCTTCTTTTTCTAGTAAGTCTGACCATTTTTTTTCTAAAAGTTCGGCTAGAGTTGAGAAATATTCTTGGTTATCAATTTCTGAATGAAAAGCATCTTGAATCATGTTTTCAGAAATATCTTTTTGCAAGAGTCCATATCTTATTTTTCTTTTTCCCCATTTTTTATAGCTAAATTTTCCTCTCACATACGATTCTGCAAATCGTTTTTCATTCAAAAAATTTTCTTCTTCCAAAAGTGTCACGATGGCATAATGGTCACCTTCATCCATTTTCCATTCTTCTAATTTTGCATAAATTTCTTGATAACATCTTTCTTGATAGGCACAAAAGGCAGCTAGTTTTAAAAAGGCTTCTTTGGGTGTGAGTTGTACAAAGGGTTTTGGTTCTCGTTTTTTGAGTTCTCTATAATCTTTTACTTTGTACTCTCTTTTTTTGTAGGTTTTGGGTTTGTATTCTTTCTTAGAACCATCTGCATTTTTATAGTCATCTGGATTATATTCTTTTTTCTTTAGTGGTGTACGTTTTAAAGGCGTTCTTTTTAGTGGTTTTTGTTTTTTTTTAGCCATAACTATTTCTTATAAAAAATCACTCATGAGAACATAAGCAATGGTTACAATCTAACTCTATTTTATTTATTTTGTTTCTTAAATACTTCTAAACTATTTATCAACTCATTTCTAATCCCAAGTTCACGTTATCTTAAGATAACTTTTAAGAGTGGAACTTAAAAAAATGAGTGAAAAAGCAAAACAAGATTTCTCTCATTTTTTTATCCTCGTTTTACAAATTTTATGGCTCTTCCGACAATTTAGCGAAATTATAAAAGGGTGTGCGTTCGTTTTAGCTTCGCTGAGGGTTACACCGTTCTCAAAAACGCATGAAACGCTTCCTCAGAAGCGTGATATTGCTTAAATCACGCTTCTGAGGAAGCATTTTTTTCAGTTCTGAGGAACTGAACACACAATGTTTTGCTAAAAAGTCAGAAGAGTCAATTTTATTTTTTCAATTTTACACTCAAAAAAACAATTCATAAGGACAGATTAAATACAGTAGTTGATAAAGCATTATCTTTGTCTGATTAGTGGGGTCAAAAATGAGTGATTTCACTTATGTATAAAAAATATCAAATTCATTGTAAAACCATCAAATAAAATATGAAACTCAATTATAAAGAATTAGGAAATGTAAATGCACCACCTTTGCTTATTTTACATGGCGTATTTGGCTCACTTGATAATTGGCTTACTTTAGGTCGTCAGTTTTCAGAAACATACCGAGTATTTTTAATAGACCAACGAAATCATGGACGCTCACCACACGATGATAAAATGAATTATATTGTCTTGGCAGATGATTTACATAATTTTATAGAAGAACATCAACTCAAAAACCTACTTCTTATTGGACATTCGATGGGAGGAAAGGTTGTAATGCAATATGCTTTAACCTATCCTACAGCTTTTGAAAAAATGGTAGTCGTCGATATTGCTCCTAGAAAATATAACGTTTCGCATCATGAAGCTATTTTGAATGGATTAAAGGCAATTGATATAGAAAATTTAGAAAGTAGAAACGATGCTGATGAAAAGTTAGGACAATATATAGATGAAGAAGGGGTTCGAATGTTTTTACTCAAAAACTTGGCTCGTACAAAAGAAGGATATGAGTGGAAAATGAACTTACCTATCTTAGAAAAATCTATACTAAAAATAGGAGGTGCAGTGACTAAGAATAAAAATGTAGATTCGTCAGTAGATTATAATGAAAAACCTGTGTTGTTTATAAATGGAGGACAGTCTCGTTATATTCAAGAGAAAGATATTACTATGATTACAAAATATTTTCCAAATGCTCATATACATACTATTGAAGAAGCTGGGCATTGGGTACATGCACAAACTCCAAAAGAGTTTTTTGAAGTAGTGATGAGCTTTCTTCAAAGTTAAATATTCTTAGAAGAAGATAGAAAAGCAGGTAAAAAATTAGATAAAATTTGACTTTCCTTTTCTATTCAGAGAGAAGGTTGTTGAGAAACTTTCTCTATCAAGTATAGGGAATATTAAATATAAGAAGAGCAAAAAAATGTTATTTGTTTCTTAGTTGTGTAGAACGTACAGATTTCAAAAAAACACAATTCATAATTTAATCAAATTACTTTTTTCAACTGAAATTTTGTATTTTGCTTTATCTATTTACACTTATTACACTTAAAATCTAATTCATAATGAATACAAATCTAGAAACAACAAATGAAAGACCGACAGTAAAAAGTTCGGATGCTTTCCCTAATTATACACTTCCTTGTAGAGTTTTTGAAAATATAGATGTCAAAAATCTTAGTAATGAAGAATTTGAAGAAATACGTAAAGCAGTTCCTCAAAATGGTGTTATTCTTATCAAAAACCAACACCTTTCTTTAGATGAATTGGTAGCTTGGACAAAACGTTTTGGTGAGCCAGTCGAACTTCCTGACGGACTTCGTTTTAATAATTTTCATAAAGAATATCCAGAGGTTACACGTATTTCAAATATTTTGCCTAATGGAGAGTTATTACAAAACTATTCAGGTGCAGAATATTGGCATAGTGATGGCGATTTTTGGCAAGCACCAAAAAACTATGTTTTCAGTTGTTTGTATGCTGAAAAAGTGCCACCATCGGGAGGAGAAACAGGTTTTGCAGATTTAAGATTGGCATATAATGGACTTAGCCAAGAATTAAAAGATAAAATAAAGAATCTTCGTGTTTGGGTTTCACCTAAAAATATTCCCGATTTCGAAGGTGCAAAAGAGTCTGAACTTCCACCAGATGCGTATCATAATATTGCTTATTTACATCCAGAAACTAAATTACTATGTTTGTATTTTGGGTGTACGGCTTCTGATATTGAAGGACTAAGTAGAGAAGAAGGTCAAGAGCTTTTAAAAGAATTAATGGCAGAAGTAGAAAAAAATGAATATGTTTATGCACACAAATGGAGTCCAAATGACCTCTTGATGTGGGATAATACTTCAACCATGCACCGTAGTTTGGGTGGATATGGAAATTATCCTCGTTTAATGTATCGTACACAAGCCTATGCCAAATAGATTTTATTTAAAAGCTAGATTTTAGAAGTTACCTTTGGCATTACTTCTAAAATCTAGCTTTTAACCTCTCAATTTATTTTAATAATGATTTTCCATAATTTCTTGTAATGGACTATCTTTTTTTACTAGGTCAGTGATTGTTGAATAAGGAATGAAAATCTCAAAAGAACCCATTGAATGTACTCCAATTTCATCTTCATTAAAACGAAATATAATTCCACCTTTGCTAAGCGCATAATTATCATTTAAAGTAAATTTATTGTCCTTAAAATTGATTCCTTCTTTTGAGAAGTCTTCAATATCTTTAAAGCCATATTTATTACGAAAAATATTTTCTGCTATTTTTGTGAGTTTTGGTATAAAATCTTTCTCAAAAAGCTCTTCTAATTTTATATGGTTGCCTGTTCCCAAGTCAAAATTCACAAAGTTCACTTTTTCATGGGCATAAGCACCACCTTCAAAAACACTTTCTATAAACTCCAAAACTATAATATTATGGTTATTATAATCTAAGATAATTTGATGATGATTATCCCATATTGGCATTTGTCCTTCTGCTTTTTGAGCTTCTTCACTTGCCTTTTTATAACGATTTACAAAATCATCTAAAAATTCACTATGGTCACCAAACTGTTTTTTAGCACTTTTAGGATGGTCATAATTTAAGATATGACTATTAATAAAAGCATTGATTTTTTCGGCAGTTGCTTTATGCTTTTCTTCTCCCATTACTATATACACCAAATCAACAGTAGCTGTACCACTATAACTTCTGCCTTCGTGAACCACCCAAAAACTAGATGATTTTTCTGGATAATTTTCTTTTACAGTAAATGTATTATACTGCTCACCATCAAACGAATGCCAAGTACCTGCAATTTCTGTAGGAGACATAAATTTTCCATCAAAAAAACCAACTACATTTGGCTCACCTTCTGCTGTATTTCCTTCAATTTCTTCTAAGGAGACACGCCCCGTTTCAGAAATTGTTCCTCTGATAGTTCCTTTTTCTTCCTTATCTAAAAAATAAAAATGTCCTTCTAAGGTAGAACCAAAACGCATCAAATCAAACTCTATACGTTGGTCACCAAGCTGTCCATCCAATTTTTTATAGAAATATTTGGCAATCTTAACAGGTTTTTTTTCCTCCTTTTTCGTTTCATTTTGTGCTAAACACAAGAAAGAACCTGCAAAAACAAGAATACATATCAACAAAAATGTTTTCTTGAAAAAAAAGAAATGAGTAAATTTATTTAACTTCATTGTAAGAAATTATTAAATATGTAAATTAAAATAATTTTTATCTAACTTTTGGATAGGCAAAACTCTAAATTTGTTTAAAACTCTATATCATAAATAGTTTTAAGATTCACAAATATAAGCAATTAACAATCTACTGACTAAAAACAGTAGGTATAATCAGTAGTAATTAATATTAAATCAATAACGATGCTATTTTTTAGTACATTGTGTATCTTTTTATAAAAAATGAATATATTTTTAGGAATTAGCTATGTCATTTATTTGTATTAATTCTAAATAAGGTGCAAAAAGAACAAATGATTTTACTTATAGTTCTTTGCGTAGTAATTTTGTAGTATAGAATAAAAATAACACCTACTATGCAACTGAATTTCAAGGCTTTAACCATAAATTATAAAACTGCTCCTGTCGAAGTACGTGAAAAATTATCTTTGAGTGAAACAGAGTGCCATAGCTTTTTGCAAAAGGCTTCTGAGATGTTTGCTTTGAGTGAGCTTTTTGTGCTTTCTACCTGTAATAGGACAGAAATTTATTATAGTTTACCAGAAAATAGTGTTGCAAATGCAACTTCAAATATTCCTAAAGCCTGTCCTTTTTCATCTTCTAAGCCACTCTCTCAAAAGCTAATTGCATTACTTATTACTCAAAAGGGACTTTCAGATTCTGAAAGCTACTTTCCTTATTTCCAATCTATTGAAGAGCATAAAGAAGCTGTACAACATCTTTTTTCGGTTTCAATGGGATTAGAATCACAAGTAATTGGAGATATTCAAATTAGTAATCAAGTAAAAAAATCCTATCAATATAGCGCAGACTTGAACCTTGCAAGTCCATTTTTACATCGTCTTTTGCATACCATTTTCTTTACAAACAAGCGTGTGGCACAAGAGACAAGTTTTAGAGATGGAGCTGCTTCTGTAGCCTATGCAGCAGCAGAAATGACCTCTGAACTTGCACAAACGGTTCTTCAACCAAAAATTTTGGTTATTGGAGTAGGAGAAATTGGAGGAGATGTAGTTCGAAACCTAGATGCCACTGATTATCATACTGTAACAGTTATGAATCGTACTTTCGAAAAAGCAAAGGAGTTTGCAAATGCAGAGGGATTTGAAGTAGCAAGAATAGAAAACCTAAAAGAAGAGGTCAAAAAAGCAGATGTTATAATTTGTTCAGTGGCTGCCAATGAACCAATTTTGACAAAGAAATTAGTAGAAGAAGTACAAGATATTCGTTTCAAATATTTCATTGACTTGTCTGTTCCTAGAAGTATTGAGCCAGAGGTAGAACAGATTGCTCATGTTATGGTATATAACATCGATCAAATACAAAATCGTACAGCAGAGGTAATAGAACGTAGAAAATCAGCTATTCCACATGTCCAATCTATCATCGATGAAGCAATACAAGGATTTGAAGATTGGAGTAAAGAAATGATAGTTTCGCCTACTATTCATCGTCTGAAAAATGCGTTAGAGCAAATCAGAAAAGAAGAAATAAATCGTCATTTGAAAAACTTAGACGAAAAAGAAATAGAAAAAATAGAAATGATAACAAAAGGAATAATGCAAAAAATAATTAAACTTCCTGTCATTCAGCTTAAAGCAGCTTGTAAGCGTGGAGAAGCAGAAACATTAGTCGATGTTTTGAATGATTTGTTCAACCTAGAACAAGATGAAAAAGTATAAAACTTTGTTTTGATTAATTTTTTTTTCAAAAAAACACCTTTTTTTTGTTCTTCCTTAAACAATTTTAACCTAATACTGTTCGTTACTACGGACGGTAATAGTTTTTCATAAGTGCATAAAAAAACCTATATTCTTTGAATGTGGGTTTTTTCTTTTCGAAAAAACGACAATATGACATAGAAAATAAGAAAGTATTAGTTTTTGAAAACAATGTAAGTGTCAATGTGACACTATTTAAAAACAAATTTCTACTATTGAAGTTTTAAATTGAATACAACTAGCCAAAAAGTCAGTTTTGAGATATTTGTATAGCTTTTGATAAGAATGTAATATATATGTAGCGTACACTTTAGCTTACAAAAAATGTATCGTACCTTTTAAGGTGCGATGTATTCAATCAGAAAACAAATACTTAAAACTACTAAAAACATTCAATTATGAACTTTAATAAATTCACTATAAAGGCACAAGACGTAGTTCAGAAAGCCTCAACAATTGCGACAAGTTCGCAACAACAAATCATTCAGACAGGTCATATTTTGAAAGCTGCTTTAGACGCTGATGAAAATATGACAAAGTTTTTGGTCAGTAAATTAGAAGTCAATGTAACTCTTCTCAATCAAGTTTTGGACGAATACATGGTTTCTTATCCAAAATCAAGTGGTGCAGACCCATATTTATCTAACGATTCTCATGCTGCCATTCGTGAAGCTGAAAATTATCTCAAAACATTCAAAGATGAATTTATAGCCGTTGAACATATTCTTTTAGGACTTTTGAAAGGAAAAGACAAAACGGCTGACCTCATGCGTGAAGTTGGTTTCAATGAAGATAATTTGGTAAGAGCAATCAAAGAACTTCGTGGAGGGCGTAAAGTAACTGACCCAAATGCAGAATCAAAATATCGTTCTTTAGAGCGTTATTCTAATAATTTGACAGAACTTGCACGAAAAGGAAAAATAGACCCAGTTATTGGTCGTGATGATGAAATTCGTAGAGTTCTACAAATTCTTTCAAGAAGAACCAAAAATAATCCGATGCTTATTGGAGAACCAGGGGTAGGAAAAACGGCAATTATTGAAGGCTTGGCACAGCGTGTTGTTGATGGCGATGTTCCAGAAAATTTGAAGTCAGTTGTAATTGCTTCTTTGGATTTGGGAATGCTCGTTGCAGGAGCAAAATATAAAGGAGAGTTCGAAGAGCGTTTAAAATCTGTCATCAAAGAAGTTACAGATTCTGACGGAGAAATCATTTTATTTATTGATGAAATTCATACGCTTATCGGTGCAGGTGCAGGGGGAGATTCGGCAATGGATGCAGCCAATTTATTAAAGCCTGCTTTGGCTCGTGGCGAACTTCGTGCAATCGGAGCGACAACACTCAAAGAATATCAAAAATATATTGAGAAAGACAAAGCTCTAGAACGCCGTTTTCAAACCGTTACAGTAGATGAACCAAGCGTACAAGATGCTATTTCTATTTTGCGTGGAATCAAGGAAAAATATGAATTGCATCATGGGGTTCAGATAAAAGACGATGCTTTGATTGCAGCAGCACAACTTTCTCATCGTTATATTCCAGACCGTCAATTACCAGATAAAGCAATTGATTTAATGGATGAAGCAGCAGCAAAATTGAGAATAGAAATGAATTCTATGCCTCAAGAATTAGATGAGATTCGTAGAAAAGTAATGCAACTTGAAATTGAAAGAGAAGCAATAAGAAGAGAAGGTGACAAAGAAAAAAATACATTACTTTCAAGAGAAATTGCAGACCTTCGCACTACACAAGATGCACTCATGGGACGTTGGGAATCTGAAAAAGGTGCAATAGATGGAATAAGAGAAACCAAAAAAGAACTAGAAAATCTTAGAATACAAGCTGAACAAGCCGAACGAGCAGGAGATTATGGAAAAGTGGCCGAAATTCGTTATGGGAAAATTACAGATGCAGAACAGAAATTAGAAGAATTACAGAAAAAACATGAGCAGCAAGAAACAGAAGAATCAATGCTCAAAGAAATTGTAACGGCTGAAAATATTGCTGAAGTGGTTTCAAAATGGACAGGTATTCCAGTTACTAAAATGCTGCAAGGTGATAAAGAAAAATTATTAAACTTAGAAGCTGAGTTAGGAAGACGAGTAGCAGGACAAAGCGAAGCTATTCAAGCTGTTTCTGATGCGGTGCGTAGAAGTCGTGCAGGCGTTCAAGACCCAAATCGTCCGATAGGTTCGTTTATATTTTTGGGAACAACAGGCGTAGGAAAAACAGAACTTGCCAAAGCCTTAGCTGAATATTTGTTTAATGACGATGATGCAATGGTCAGAATTGATATGTCGGAATACCAAGAACGCCATAGTGTAAGCCGTTTGATTGGTGCACCTCCTGGGTATGTGGGTTATGATGAAGGTGGGCAACTTACCGAAGCTGTTCGTAGAAAACCGTATAGTGTTATTTTACTTGATGAAATTGAGAAAGCACACCCAGACGTTTTCAATATTTTGTTACAAGTTTTGGATGATGGAAGACTGACTGATAATAAAGGCAGAATAGCGAATTTCAAAAATACGATTGTCATCATGACTTCAAACACAGGTTCGCAGATTATTCAAAATAATTTTGCACTTGCTACTGAAAAAACAGATGAGCAAGTAGAACAACTTTATGAGGATACAAAAATACAAGTTACAGAGCTTTTGAAAGCGAGTATGCGACCAGAATTTTTGAATCGTATTGATGAAGTCTTAATCTTCAAACCACTTTCAAGATTAGAAATTCGTCAGATTGTAGATTTACAATTAAAGCAAGTTCAGAAGCGATTAGACGAAAACGGAATCACTTTAGAAGTTTCGAAAGAAGCCTTAGATTATATCGGAAAGATTGGTTATGACCCACAATTTGGAGCAAGACCACTCAAAAGAGTTGTTCAACGAGAAATCTTAAACGAACTTTCAAAAGAAATACTAGCAGGAAAAGTAACGAAAGATTCGCCTGTGGGTGTAGTTTTGGAAGATGGAAAAATTGCTTTTGTAAATTCTGTTTTTGAAGAGTAAGTTTTTCTTTATACGATTTTTTAGAACCTCATTTTTCTTTTCTCTTTTTTTGGGAAGGATTAATGAGGTTTTTTATGGTTTTTATCAATCACTTTTTCTTTAAATTAGGAACAATTATCCAAAAATGATGTAAATGAACAGTTGCTCCACTTTTACGACGATGTACAGACTGCAAAATATTTTCTTTTGTAGAGTATTTTAATTTTAGATTTTCAGTAGTATTTTCTATCAAGACACTTTTCTTTACTAATTCTTTAAAATCCATTTGATGATTCTTTATTATCTCTTCTGAAAAGAATTTTAAATACAAGCTTTCTTTATTCCAATTAGAATCCTTTATCCACCCATTAATTTTTTCTAGCCAATATTTATAATCTTCTTCTTTTATGTAGGCTAAAATAGCATTGTGAGGTAATAAATCTTTATTATCGTCTAGTCCGTGAAATTCGTGTTTAAACCTTTCTATTGCTGCACCATTTCCTTGATTTCTATAAATATATTCGTGTTCATCTCTATTTCCTTTTTTAGGAGTAGGCAACACCTTTGCTTCTACTGTAAACATTAAATCGTCTGTGTCTTTATCATAAATTCCAAAATCAACAGAAGAACTACCTTTTTGAGAAACTTCTCTACAAAAACTGTAAATACTATCTTCTTTTGACATAAATTTAAAATAAGCTGTAGAGTGTTGTCCTTCTCCTGTAGTTTTAGCTGTCTGTTTGCGAAGTGTTGAGGAAGCTGCAAAATCATCCAACCTATTTTCTATAAGTTGAACAATCTCTTTTATAGGTTCATAACCTTCTAATTGATTGAAATCTTCTATCATCAGAATCCAGATTTTTTTAGGTCTTGAAAAGTATAACCTGCATCTTTAATAGCAATTGAAGGCAACCAATAACGGATATTACTAGGCTTAATTAGAAAAACAGAATCATATCCATCTATGTGTTCATACAATCTGATTGACCTTGTAAAAATAGCTCCTCTACTTGTTTGAGTATCATAAACAAGATTTTTTAAGATTTTTTCATCAATGTTAGAAATAGATAAATCTTTATTTTCGCCAAAACCTAATTGATAAATAATAAAACCTTGTGGCAAAACTTCCTCTTCATTCGTAGTTTGATGAATGCCTTTTATTTGCCAAGATTTTTCATTTTTTGCATATCTTTCATTGAGTATTAGACAAAATGTATTTCCAAAATTTCCTAAAATTACTTTATCTTCTTTTTTAGTAATTCTTAATTTTCTTTCTAATGGTTCATAACCATCATCTCCAATTTTGATAGATTTACCTAAATGAATATAATGATTCAATACATCATCTCTTAATATTGATTCAATTTCAGATAATTCTAAATATTCTTCTTCTTCAAAGGGTGGAAAAGGTAGAGTTTCTAAATCAGCTTTATTGACAACCGTTTCTTGCCTAATTAGACTTGCAGAACTATTTACTACCATCCAAAAAAGATAAGTATAAGGATATTTAATAAATCGTTCATATATATGTTTTAATTTCTCATAATCTTTTTTAGGGGCATGAATTCCAACGAAACTGCTTGGAAATACTAAATATTCATCCTCATGACTTTCTTTAATTCCTATCGGTAAATGATTCTCTCCTATTTTCTTATGAATTATAATTAAAGGCAATTCATATAATTTTTTAGGACGAGGAGTTTTAAAAAACTTTCGAACTTCTTTATTACTACAAATAATGTTTCCATTTTCTATTTTAGAAACTTTATCCCTGTTATATATATATTCTACTATTCCTAGTTTATCATCAGCAACAAAGTCTTTATATCCATCTTGAAAAATCCATTCATTATTTTCTTCTTTTCTCTCATCAATAAAACTCTTCAAGTTATCTAACAAACTCAATCTATATGCAAGATGAAATAGCCTTCCACCTCCTAAAAGATTACATTTCCAAATAAATGAATAATTGTATGCCCATTGCCATTTTACACTATGTCTATCATATTCATCTATTTCAAAACGCTTTTTTTTCTCTGTTTCAAAAAGACGTTTGACTACAATATGTTCTATATCCTTTTTTTGAGGTTCTTTATTATTCAAAACAGTAACTGAAACTGCTGTTCTACCATTATTAGAATTCTTAGAACTTGATAGTTTTACAGTATTTACCGACTTTCTAAATAAAACTTCTCTTAAATGAGTAAAATCAAATATCTTCTCTACATTCGTTTTTTCTAGCAAGGCTTGACGATATTTTTGAGAAGTAGCTTGAGGACTATACAAAAGAAGTGTCGTAGGAATAACCAAACATAATTTACTATCTGTATTAAGTAAATAACGACTAAATTCTAAAAAATAAAAGGCAAAATTATCAGGAACTTTACTTAAATAATCGAAGTCAGTTATTTGTTCTTTATAAGGCGTTATTTCTTTCGTTTTGTAATTTTTAAACTTTTTATGTTTTGATTTATCATGGTTAAATGGAGGATTACCAATAATTAAATCAAATCTTTTGTTTGTTGTTGTAGTCCACTCAAAAAAACTTTTTTCTGTAATATTCTCTTCCTTTAAATTTTTGAAATGAAAATCTTCCCATAAAAGTTTTGGGTCTATTTTATCCAAAAAAGCAATCGTAAGACTGAATATTGTAATTTGTACAGCGGTTTTGTTTATATCTACACCATAAATATTATCTTCTAATATCTGCTTGAATACTTCAGCAAATTTTTCAGATTTATAATTTTCATTATGACTTTTATCAAAATTATTAATCAACCACCATTCTAATAATCTTTTGTAGGCAGCCACCAAAAAAACACCTGAACCACAACTTGGGTCAAGAATCTTATAATCTATCTTGCCATTTTTTATATAAGATTTTTCATTTTCTAACCAATCCAAATTTAAAGGCATAGCCTCATCAATCATAAAATTGACTAAAAATGGAGGTGTATAAACTACTCCTTTATCTTTGTCTTTACCTTGTTCTATGATTTCTGATTGAAGAAAATTTTCATAAATAGCACTAATCGTTTCGACAGGCAAAAAATCAAAAGAATACATTCTCCAAATTGATATTTGTCTATTTTCTGGAGAAATTTTACCTTCAACAAAATTAGCAATACCACTTAAATCTGTATTCTCTATAAATTCTACTTCATCAGAATCAAGAATATCGAATATTTTTCCATTATACGTAGAAGCTAATTTTTTCAAAAAATGAATACATAACTTTCCATTATTATCTTTTTTTAGAATCTCATAATAGTTTTCTACACCAAACTCTTTTTTATATTCTTGATAGATTTTCTTGAGTGCAAATTGGTTGTTTTTATCTTTTTTTTCTTCCAAAAACATTATCAAGATACTCAAAAGGAGTAGTCTATCTAAAGCCAGTCTATTTTCTGAATTAGTATGAATATTCTGTAATTCTTTTCTTGTATCTTCAAGATGTTTGAGAAAATGATAGAAAGGAGTTTGCTTTTCGTCTAAATCCCATGTGGCTTCTTCTTGTTCCCAAAATAAACCTTTTGCAAAAACATGAGCAGAAAATTGTTCTTTATTTAAATTATCAACACTTTCACTTGCTAACTCTAAAGAAGATAAATCTATTTCATTTCCTTTATTACTTGCAGGAGAACGAGCATTGAATATATGTATTTGATTTTGTTCTATTAATAAATAAACCTCAATCTCATTTGCACTCCAAATCTTTGAATGTAAAACCTGATGTTCTTTACTATTTATAAAATCTCTATTCGTAATGCCAAAAATATAAACAGCAGGTTGAGAATTGAAGGGGCTTTCTGAACTAATATCTTTATAGAACCTTCTAAAAAGAACACCATAAGGTGTAATTCCTTCTTGATTATCAATTAATAGCCTTTTAAATTTTTCTTGAATGTGCAATTTTTCAGCAGGGTGCTGGTAAATTTTCTCATAGTTAGCTAATGTTACTAATCCTGTCTGTTCAGAAAAATGTAACTTATTCAAATCTTCCTCTAAAAATGAGATGGTAGCAGACATATTCAATTTGGGAATAACATTGCTCTAATAATTAGCAATAATATAAAAAAACTTGCAAAGTTACTAATAATTATGACAAATAACCTAAAATAATTTAAAAAAAATCACAATTAGTTTAACCAAATAAGGCATTTCATTCATACAAAATCACCTCAATTCATAAACAAAAGGCGTATTAATAATTCTCAAATCAGTAGGTAACTTTGAAATAAAATCACTCCATTCTGGTATAGTATCTCTATGAATAGTTGCAAAATAATTTTTTGATACACTTCTCGTTGTTATTCTTATTTGCAATTGACAATAAAGTGCATCAATGTCTGTATTAGGATGATAAATAATATGATACTTAAACTCTGTTATGTCTTCAAAGGCAAAAAAACTTTTTAAGACTTTTTGTTTGATATGTTGTATAACTAATCCTTTTGATTTATAATCTATATAAATAGTCAGTTTGGATTCTATATTTTCCATTTCTTTGATAGATATATTTCTATTTTTTGGAATAATACTGATTATTCCAAAAGTTATACAAGCCATAAAACAGAGCATAAATGAAAGAAGCCCTATAGCCCCACCAAAAATTTCTCCTATAAAACTACTTGCTATTATAGATGCGAATCCTAATACAATAGATAAAAAGCAACCTCCACTATTATTACTCATAAACATAGGACTATCAGCAAAGCCAAAACTTAGTACTTCTTGTGTATATTTATCATTCGCTTTAAGATAAAGAGTTTGAGGTAAAGGCAAAAATTTGAGAGTTTCGGTTTGGTCACAGTGAGAATTTCCTAAGTATTCCCAACTCTCTATAAAAAAAGCAGATTTACAAGCAGCACAAATCACGACTGTATGACCTTCTTCTATTTTTTCTCCTGTGATAGGGTCAGTTCGGTTTTGGTTTAGAAAATTTTGATGATGTTCAGTAAGAGTGTGTGAATGACTCATTTTTTAGATGTTGTGGCTGGTATTTAGTTTTGGAATGCTATTATGACGACCAACAACAAAGATAAATATGTTTTTGAAAACCTCATCCCTCTTCAATAAATAAAGAGAAATGAGGTTTTGCTAAATCATACAATATTATCAAAAATTATCTTTGGTAATAAAACACCAAACTCGCTTTTGCAATAGTATTATTCCACAAATAATATCCCACAGTTGCAGGGTTTGTAGTAGCATCCAAGCCTAATTTATCAGTCTTGAGTGCGTAAACAGTAACTATATATTGGTGCAAACCGTGATTTTCTGGAGGACAAGGACCACCATATCCAGCTACACCATAATTTGTTACGCTTTGAATAGCTCCTTTTGGAGTAAGATTAGATTTCAAATTTCCTGCACCTGTTACTAGCTCATTTATGTTAGCAGGAATGTCAAAAACTACCCAATGCCACCACCCACTTCCCGTTGGTGCATCTGGGTCATATACTGTAATGGCAAAACTTTTTGTTCCTTCTGGTGCATTTGTCCAAGATAATTGAGGTGATTGGTTTTCTCCTGTACAGCCAAATCCATTAAATTCTTCTGTCTTTGTGGCTTGTCCTCCTATATCTGTACTGCTAAGAGTAAAAGTTTCTTGAGCAAAAGAAAGGGTAGAGATAAGAAAGAAAAATAAGAATGATGTTACTTTTTGCATTTTATTTGGGGTTTAGATTTACTAAGATTAAAATACAAAGTTACAGTATTGCCTTGCTGATGAGATAGAGATAGACGTTCTAAAAGTGTTGCTAAACGTCCATTTTATATAAAGTGTTGTTTGGGAGTTTTGCCAAATTGTTTTTTGTAGGCTTGTATGAAAGAAGATAAATTTTCATAACCAATTTGCATATAAATATCACTAGAACGAAGTTTTTTGTGTTCTAACAAAAATGCAGCGTGTTTTAACCTTCGCTCTCTAAACCATTTTATTGGACTATCATTGTATATTTTTTTAAACTCTCTTTTGAAAGCTGAAACGCTTTTATTACATAAAAAAGCTAATTCTTCTACACTCAAGTTTGTATAAATATTATTCTCAATGACTGATGTAAAATGTTCTCTACTGTAAACATTGCTGTTTAAAAACTTATAGAGAAAATCTGTTCCATTTTTATGAATTAAATAAAGGAAAATTTCTTCTAGTTTTACAGGTAAAACCTGTTTTTGTAAAGCTAGAGATTGCTGATTGATTTGTAGGACACTAAACACAAAATTCTTGATATAATTATCATAATCAAATACCAAAAACGGATTTGTTTCGCTGCTTGATTGAATTTTGATTTTGTATTTTTCTATAAAATCAATAAGCCAATTATCATCAAAGAAAAACAACAAACTTCTATATTGATTGGCTTGTGATAATTTTTCAGTCATCAAACATTTACCTGATTTAATGAGAAGAAATTGATTATTTTTGATTGTTGTTTGTTTGTCAAAATGCACAACTTCTTTTGTTCCATCTTGCAAAAAACTAAACACATTCTGATTAAGCGTAATTTTATTTCTCGTAAGAGAATTATTTATCACATAGTCATAAATACAGGTTTTGTCTTCTGTTTTATTTGCATTTTCAAATAAGTCATTAGGAAGCAAATAGGTATTCATTTATTTCACTCTTTTGTAAGCTAGTGTGTTTCCACGAGCCATATAAGCAATTGTCAAGATCTCTTCATTGAGGTCTATAATATACCAACACATATCCGAACTTTCAGAAGTAATATAAAGGTCTTTTTCAGGCTTCAAATCTTTACTTTTATCAGATTCATTGGTGCATTTATCAGATAAAGTGAAAATTTCATCACTCCATTGAGTCATTCCTGCAGCAATTTCCATTCTATGATTATTTTCAAACTTTAGAAAGTTTGTTTCGTCATCCGTACTTTGCCACTTTCCCTGCAAAAGTTCTAAGTTTGTTATCGTCTTTTTTTGCTCTTCATCTAGCACTAAAATAGAATCTTTTGGTTCTTTATTTTCTGCTATAACTAGAGTATTATCTTTATTATCTGAATTGCTAGTACAGGCAACCAAAGAAAAGAAAATAAGTAAAAAGGAAACGAAATTTAATTTTGAGTTCATTGTTGGAAAATTGTGAAGTTAGAATTATTCATATAATTTATAGCTCTTTTAATATAAATCCTTTTGATTTTAGAAAACATACAAAATTACTTCCTTTTTGCTAATTATTCTACTTCCAGATTTCAAAAAAAATACTTCTTTTTACAATTTAGTAAAATTATAAAATGGTGTGAGAATAGTGTGTGCCTTTTTAGATTTGAACGAAAAGCTTTTGAGAAAGTAATAGTTTGAGATAATGATTATTAACGTATTAACATTGTTAACAAAAATTACTCACTACAAATCAGATACTTTTTTTGGATGGAAAATAAAATTCTTTTCTAAACACAAAAAAAACTTTTATTAGTTCAATATAAGAGGTTTTTTTAAAATTTGAGGCTACAATACGGTATTTAATCGAAAAAAGTTTTAGGTTTCTTGGAAATTTTCTATTTTTTTTGCTTCTTTGCATTACTAATCTTTAGTTGGATACATACAAATGTTATGATTATCAATTACTTATCATTCCTTTAAAAAATATTCAATTTATTAAAACACACGTAGTTAGTTAATAAAGAAAAGTATATTAAATATATTCTAATTTAACTCAAAGACAGTTTAATAAATGTTCTTTAAATAAATTTTAACCCAAGTATTGAAGTAGGTTTTGAACCCAAACAAACTTGATTATTAGTTATTTTTTCTGACAAAGATTAGAAACAAACACTAATTATATGGCAAAAGTAAAATATTATTACGATACCGAAACGTGTCGTTACGAAAAAGTAAAAGCGTCTAAAGCAGATATAGCCTTCAATATCCTTGGACTCTTAGTAGTTTCAGCAGTATTAGCAGTCGGTTTTGCGACATTTTACACTCAAATGTTCCCTTCAAAGGAAGTGGCACAATTAAAAGAAGAAAAACAGGAACTTCTTACAAAATATACAGTTCTTAATAAAGAAATTAGTCAGGCAACTGATATGCTCTCACACCTTCAACAGCGAGACAATAAACTCTATCGTTCGATGTTTGAAGTAGAACCTATTCCAATGGAAATGCGAAAAGGTGGTACAGGAGGAGCAGAAAAGTATAAGCATTTATTAGATGATAATTTAGTAAATGAAACACTTATTGTAAATACACACGAGAAGTTGGATAATTTGAAAAAACAAATGTATATCCAAACCAAATCGTATGATGAGCTTATGAAACTGGCTCAAAACAAAAATGATATGATGGCTTCTATTCCAGCTATTCAGCCTCTTTCCAAAAAAGACCAAACAAGTTTTGCATCTGGTTTTGGAATGCGTACACACCCTATTTATAAAGTTCGTAAAATGCATGCAGGTTGTGACCTTAGCGCAAGAACAGGAACAGCTGTACATGCAACAGGAGATGGTGTAGTTATTAAAGCAGACTGGTCTAGTGGATACGGAAGATTAGTAGAAGTAGATCACGGTTATGGATATATCACAAGATATGCTCACCTTTCAGCTTTTGATTGTAAAAAAGGACAAAAAATAAAACGTGGCCAGTTATTAGGAAAAGTAGGAAGCACAGGACTTTCAGTAGCACCTCATTTGCATTATGAAGTACGCTATAATGGTAAGCCAGTAAATCCAATTAATTACTTCTTTAATGATTTGTCGCCAACAGAATATCAACAATTAGTAGAACTTTCTTCTCATGATGGACAATCACTCGGTGGTGGTTCAGACGAAGAAGACCACAATCATATTAAGTAATAAAGATTTAATTTTA
The DNA here is from genome assembly GCF_037126285.1 of Bernardetia sp. MNP-M8. Classification (NCBI taxonomy): domain Bacteria; kingdom Pseudomonadati; phylum Bacteroidota; class Cytophagia; order Cytophagales; family Bernardetiaceae; genus Bernardetia; species Bernardetia sp. MNP-M8. Next base: position 1,853,843 of record NZ_CP147012.1, on the reverse strand, counting down.
GATTTTTCATAGATACAAAAAAGCATTATATTTTTTATAATGCTTTTTTTGTGTTCTTAATTCTACAAAATATAGTTTATACTCATCCGTAATTAGATTTCAAAAATATCTAAATTTTGATTATTTTTAGCTTATGAATTTTCAACTTAGTATTTCTGAACGAGATATTTTAAAAGATTATCGTAAAAGTTCTTCAGGAAAGAAGGACTATATTCGTTGTACTGTTCTTTTAGGTCTTGACCAAGGTAAGTCAGCAAAAGAGTTGTCAGAGCTTTTAGGTGTTGATTTAAGTAGTTTTTATAATTATGTAAAAAGTTATAATTCCTGTGGTCTTTCTGGTTTTATTTCTTCTAATTATTTAGGTTTTTGGGGTAAGTTGGATAGTTTTGATTTGGCAGCTTTAGATAAAGAACTTCGTTCTCACTTGCATAAAAACTGCCAGTCTATTGCTTATTGGATAAAAGAAAATTTAGGTATTGATTACGCTATTAAAAGTCTTCCTAGTTTGATGAAACGTCTAGGTTTTTCTTATAAAAAGACAAAAACAGTTCCTGCTAAAGCTGATAAAGAACTTCAAACTCACTTTATAGAAGATATAGAGGCTTTGATAGAGCGTTTAGATTCAGAAAATGCTGTTCTACTCTACGCAGATGCTGTTCATCCTCAATGGAATACCCGAAGTAATTATGCTTGGATTCCAACAGGAGAGGAAAGAGAAATTAAAAGTAGTAGTGGTAGAAAGCGCATAAATTTGACAGGTACAGTAAACATTCAAAATCCAAGCGATATACTCATTAGTGAATCAGAAACAGTTGATTCAGAGAGTGTAAGAGAATTTTTAGATAAAGTAGAAGCAGCGTATTTAGATAAAAGCAAGGTGTATATGGTCTTAGACCAAGCCTCCTATTTCAAATCTTATTTGGTGCAAGACTGGGTATATGGCTCTAAAATAGAACTCATTTACTTGCCTGCCTACTCGCCTAATTTAAACTTAATTGAAAGACTTTGGAAGTTGATGAGAAAGAAAATAATTGATTATGAATACTACAATACATTTGAAAAATTTAGGACTAACGTCCTTGCATTTTTTGAATATATCGTTGATTATAAAGATGAGCTAGAAACACTTTTAGCCCCTAATTTTCACGTCCAATTTTCGAAAACCAATTTCTATTGAGTATAAATTAAAATTCAAGTAATTAAATTGAATATTTTTTTTATTACACTTACTTTCATTGTTTGCTGTTTTTACAATAATTAATTACTGTAAAGATAAAGGAGTTAAATAGTAATTTTTTAGTAACTCAAAACAACTCTAACAATAGCTTGTTGCTTAAGTGTTTGTTTTTCAGTTTGTTAAGGGTATATTGCTAGGTCTTTCAATGTATAAAATAGTATTTGTGCTAAAATTTAGACTAAAAAAAAACTTCTGTAACAAAAGTAACTGTACCCAAACAACTAATAGCTTAATTTTGTAGTATCTTAGAATGAAAAACAAACGTATAATCAATTACTTTACACGAATTTTTTTAAACTTATCATTTCTAAAGACCATTTTTTAGAAAAAAATCCAAAATTATGAACATAGAACAAATTTATACAGGCTGTTTGGCACAAGGTGCATATTATATTACTTCAAATGGCGAGGCTGCCATTATTGACCCACTTCGTGAAGTGCAACCCTATCTTGATCGCTTAGCAAAAGATGATGTCAAACTTAAGTATGTTTTCGAAACACATTTTCATGCAGACTTTGTTTCAGGACATTTAGATTTATCTAAAAAGACAGGTGCACCAATCATTTATGGTGCGACAGCACAACCCGAATTTGATGCTATCATTGCAGAAGACGGACAGACATTCAAAGTAGGAAATATTACTATCAAAGCTCTTCATACACCAGGGCATACGATGGAAAGTACAACCTATTTGCTTTTAGATGAAAATGGAAAAGAACATGCTATTTTCTCAGGTGATACACTTTTTATTGGCGATGTAGGTCGCCCAGATTTGGCTCAAAAAGCAGCTCACATGACACAAGAGCAATTAGCAGCAACTCTTTTTCATTCGTTAAGAGATAAAATCATGACTTTGCCAGACGAAACTATCGTTTATCCTGCACATGGCGCAGGTAGTGCGTGTGGAAAGAATATGAGTAAAGAAACAGTTTCTACTATCGGAGAGCAGAAGAAACTCAATTATGCCCTTCGTGCAGACATGACAGAACAAGAATTTGTAAATGAAGTTACAGATGGACTTTTACCAGCTCCTGCTTATTTTGGAATGAACGTAGCCATGAACAAAAAAGGCTATGATAGTTTGGACGATGTTATGAAAAAAGGTAAACAGGCGTTAGAACCAAATGCTTTTGAAGTAGCAGCTGAGGAAAGTGGTGCGCTTATTTTGGATACACGTAACCCAAAAGAGTTTTATCAAGGTTTTGTACCACAATCTATCAATATCGGAATTGATGGAGGTTTTGCGCCTTGGGTAGGTGCGATGATTATGGATGTACAACAACCTATTTTGCTCATCACAGACGAAGGAAGAGAAGAAGAAACAATTATTAGACTTAGCAGAGTAGGTTTTGATAATGTTTTGGGTTACCTCAAAGGTAGTTTTGCAGAATGGAAAGCAGCAGGAAAAGAAATTGATACAATTGATAGAATTGCTCCTGAAGAGTTTGCTCAAAAATTTGATAAAGAAACAAGCAAAGTTGTTGATGTCAGAAAAGAGAGTGAATATGCAGCCCAACACGTAGAAGAAGCGTATAATAAACCGTTAGATTTTATTAATGAGTGGGTAAGAGATATTAATCCAGATGAACATTTCTTTATGCACTGTGCAGGTGGTTATCGCTCTATGATTGCTGCTAGTATTTTGCAAGCAAGGGGTTACCGTAATTTTACAGAAATTGAAGGTGGTTTTGGACAAATCCAAAAACAAGAAGCTATCCCTACTTCAAATTTTGTGTGTCAGAGCAAAACACTTTCTAAATAGATTTTTTCTCAGGTGCCAAACCTATAAGGTTTTTGAAAACCTTATAGGTTTATATAAAAAATAAAAAATGATAGAATTTATAACACAGCCATGGTCTTGGTACGTGGCAGGTATTTTGGTAGGCTTAACTGTGCCTACACTTTTAATAATAGGTAATAAATCTTTTGGAATTAGTTCTTCGTTGCGCCATGTTTGTGCGATGTGTATTCCTGCCAAAATTCCATTTTTTCAATATGAATGGAAAAAAGAAATATGGAATTTGTTTTTTGTAGTAGGAATTCTTTTAGGTGGAATGATTGCAGCCAATTTTTTATCAAATCCAAATGATGTTCAGATTGCAGCAACTTTACAAGCAGATTTAACTACTTACGGGATTATAGATTATTCAAACCTTGTTCCTTTAGATATTATGAATTGGGATAGTTTTTTTACACTTAAAGGATTTTTATTGATGGTAGTAGGAGGTTTTTTGGTAGGCTTCGGAACTCGGTATGCAGGTGGGTGCACAAGTGGACATGCCATTATGGGAATGTCTACCTTTCAATTTCCTTCTTTTGTAGCCACTTGTTGTTTTATGATAGGAGGATTCATTATGGCAAACTGGATTTTGCCTTTAATTTTATCATTATAAAAAATGTGTTTATTTATATCCCTTTACAATCTTTACAAAAAGTATTTCTTATCTGATAAAAATAATACGAATGAAAAATCAAACACTGCCATTTCAGAAAACGATAGCAGACACAACTCGCCGAAAGGATGCTATTTGTGTCAATGAAAGTGATAAAACAGAAAAATGGTATCATAATTTTAAATATTTACTTGTTGGTATTGCCTTCGGAATTGTCTTTGTCAAAGCTGAAATAATTAGTTGGTTCAGAATACAAGAAATGTTTCGTTTAGAATCTTTCCACATGTATGGTGTTATCGGAACAGCTATTTTGGTAGGAATGCTTTCTGTTTTTATCATCAAAAAATTTAATATCAAGACTTTATCAGGCGAGAAAATAGTCTTTAAAGATAAAGTATTTAACAAAGGGCAAATCTATGGAGGACTTATTTTTGGCTTGGGTTGGGCAATGACAGGCGCATGTCCAGGTCCTTTGTTTGCTCAAATAGGTACAGGTGCAACAGTGGTTTTGATTACACTTCTGAGTGCTATTTTCGGAACTTGGACGTATGGATTTTTGAGAGAACGTTTGCCTCATTAAATTTATAATTGAAAATACAAATTATTAGAGTTTAAAGTAGAACCATTCTTTTTGATGAAGGATGGTTTTTTTATGTGTTATATTTTCTAAATCTCATCTTGAAAAATAAACATTCAAATCTATTCAAACGTTTAGCAGGTAAACCATATTCATTTATTCCACCCAATTTTAAAGATATGAAAATTCTATTTTCTAATTTATTCCTTTTAAGCTCACTAATTTTATTTTTAGCAAGCTGCAATAATTCTCCAAAAACCTCAAATGCATCAGATATGACGACTACAAATCCAACTTCAGCAAAAACAATTTATGAATTTAAAGTAAAAGATATCGACGGAAACGAAGTTGATTTATCACAATACCAAGGTAAAAAATTAATGATTGTTAATGTAGCTTCAAAATGTGGTTTTACTCCTCAATATGAAGATTTACAAAACGTAAAAGAAAAATACAGTGACAAAGTAACAGTTTTGGGTTTTCCTGCTAACAATTTTGGGGGACAAGAACCAGGGTCAAATGAAGAGATTAAAGAATTTTGTTCGACAAAGTTCAATGCAGATTTTGATATGTTCTCAAAAATTTCTGTTACAGGAGATGACCGTGCGCCATTATATACGTGGTTAGTAGAAAAAGCAGGTGAAGAGCCTTCTTGGAATTTCTGTAAATATATTGTGAGTGAAGACGGAAAAACAGTTCAGTTTTATAATTCAAGAGTAAACCCAATGGAAATTGCAGAGAAATTATAAAATGTGTGTTCATTTACTCAGAAATGAATAATTGTATTTCAAATTTGTAGGGAAAAGGCTTGCCTTTTCCTTTTTTTATAAAATAAAATCCTAATTCCTTTTAATATACCAAAACACCAATTCAATGAAAAATTATAAACTCGCCGTGGTTGGTGTTCCATCCAACGGCATAAAAATCTTACTTTTTTCTCTTTTACTCATTTTTTCCTTTACATCTTGCAATGAAAAATCTAGTTCGGCAAATGAACTCAATAAAGACAAATCAGAAAAAAAAGTAATCAAAATTAATCCAAAATATATGGTTGTTCCTCCGACTACTGCCCCCGAAATTGATACAGAATTTGGCTGGGTAAATACTGAAAAATCGTATAAATTAGCAGACTTTAAAGGAAAAATAGTTTTATTAGATTTTTGGACATTTGGTTGTATCAATTGCCAACATATTATTCCAAACCTTGAGAAATTAGAAAAAGAATTTGAAAATCAACTTGTCGTTATTGGTATTCATTCAGCAAAATTTAGTGCAGAACAATCTACACAACGCATTCGTCAAGCTGCCTTAAAATTTGGAGTTCATCATCCTGTTGTTAATGATGCAGATATGAAAGTTTGGCAGAACTATGGAATTCGTGCTTGGCCTACTATTACACTTATTTCGCCGACTGGAAAAGTTGTTTGGCAACGTGCAGGAGAATCATTTTATGAAGATGCTCGCAATCAAATATTAGCTTTAAAAGAAAAACACAAAGCAGAACTAAATACGCAAAAATTTGAATTTCAGCTTGCTCAAGTAGAGGAAAAAGAACTTATGTTTCCTTCAAAAATAATAGAAGCAACAGCAGAAAATGATAGCAATGAAAATGAACCTATTTTTTGGATTGCTGATAGTGGAAATAATAGGGTTTTAAAAATAAATTTGAAAGGCAAAGTTTTAGAGACTATTGGAAATGGTAAAAAAGGAAACACAGATGGAAATTTTGAAGAAGCTACTTTTTATGAACCTCATGGACTGGCTCTTTCTCAAAATGGAGAAAAATTATATATTGCTGACACAAAAAATAATGTAATCAAAGAAGCTGATTTAATAAATAAAATAGTCAAGACCATCAGTGGAACAGGTGAAACAAGTTATTATTTTGGAGACAAAAAATGGGGAGAAAATGTAAATCCGAATTCGCCTTGGGATTTGCTTATCGATAAAAAATACCCAAATACAATGTATATCGCTAATGCAGGAAATCATCAAATTTTGAAAATGAACTTGCAGGATTACAAAACTGAACGTTTTGCAGGAAGTGGAAGAGAACAGCTCACAGATGGTGATGATTTTAAAAAGGTAGCCTTTAATCAACCAAGTGGACTTACACAGTTTGAGAATTTCTTGTATGTAGCTGATGCAGAAGCGAGTGCGATTCGTCAGGTAGATTTACAGAAAAAAGAAGTCAGAACGCTTGTAGGTTCAGGACTTTTTGATTTTGGAGATACAGATGGAACAGCACAAAAAGCAGTTTTACAGCATCCAATAGGAGTTTTTTACACAAAAAATGAAGTTTATATTGCTGATACCTATAATGGAAAAATAAAAGTTTTAGACTTAGAAAAAAATAGAGTTAAAACGTTAATAAGTGGACTTTCAGAGCCAAATGATGTTCTTTTAATTGGAAATTATTTATATATTTCCGATACAAATAATCATCAAATTTTGAGAGTAAATACAAAGACTTTTGAAAAAGAAGTGATTTTGTAGCTTACGCTTTAGCGTGAGAAGATATAAAAAATGTAACGTACTTTTCAAGGTGCGAATAGTATTTTCACTATAAGAAATAAAATTATGGCATTAAAATCAGAAGGCGTTTGCTTCTACTGCAATGAAATAGTAAGCAAACAAGGAATAACAAAGCATATATCCTCTCATCTTAAAAAGATGGAAAAAGAGATAAATTATGATACAAAAAGTACAGATACTTATTATCAAATTTCTATAACAGCAGATGAAATGTTTTTGGTAATAATTATAGAAAGTAAAGTTAGCTTTACTACCTTAGATGTTTTCTTGAGAGATATTTGGGTAGAGTGTTGTGGACATATGAGTAGTTTTAGAACAAAATCAGGTATTAGTATAATGGATGCTGATTATGATTCACAATCCATGAAGACTCCTCTCTCAGATATATATGAAAAGGGACTGATTATGGACTATGAATACGATTTTGGTTCGACTACTTATTTGAAAGTCAAATTTGTAAATGAATATATTTTGCCAAAACAGAAGAAAAAAATCAAATTAATCTCTCGTAATGAACCTTTACCTATTGTTTGTACAATGTGTAAGAAAGAATATGCAAGAGAAATTTGTTTAGTTGATATCGATTACGATTATAAAGATGGATATTTTTGTAAAAAATGTTCTAAAGAACATGCTAAAGAGTGTGAGGATTTTGATGATTATGCAAAAACTAAAATAGTCAATTCACCTAGAGCTGGAATTTGTGGATATGATGGAGGAAGTATAGACAAAAAAAGAGATGGATATTACAAACCTAAAACAATAAGCTGATAACCAAATAAAACCCACGAATTTATTCGTGGGTAATTACTTCGTCTATAAAAAACAAAATCACATCTTCTGCAATTCATCATTCTCAATAATTTCTAATTCGTTCTTTCCATCATTGGCAGCTTTTATCATTGCTTTTGCAACTTGTGAAGCCTCAATTCCATCGTATTTTGCTGGAATAATCGGACTAAAAAGTTTAGAAAAAGTTTGTGCAATTCCTTCTCCCAAGCGTTCCTCTTCTCTATCTCCTAATAAAAGTGAAGGACGAACAATCGTTATTTTTTCAAAATCTAATTGAGAAATAGAATCTTCAATTTTTCCTTTTACTTCATTATAATAAAAAAAAGAATCTTTATCTGCTCCCATTGATGAGACTAAAGTAAAAGATTGAGCTTGATTTTGTGCCATTATACGCCCAAATTCCCAAATATAGGTGTAATCAACCTTGTAAAATGCTTCTTTGCTTCCTGCTTTTTGACGTGTTGTTCCTAATGCACAAAAGGCATCATCACCATTTATTTCTTTTTGATAAATAGGTAAATGATCAAAATCTACAACTACATATTCTACCTTTGGCAAATCGGATGCTTTTGCTTTGCGAGTGAGAGCCAAAATTTTATCATATCGATTATCTTCTGAAAGGTGTTTGATAAGCTGTTGTCCGATAAGTCCTGTACTTCCTGCAATTACGGCTGTTTTTCCCATTTTATTTTTCTGATTAAAGAGTTGTTTCTAAAAAATGTGTATGATTCTATTCTATTAAAACAAATTAGGATGTGAATGTTTTTTTGAGAAAGACAAAATAATGATTTTCTAGTAAATTGTAGTTGTATAAACCTCTTTATTTCCTGCATTATCAGTAACTGTCAATACAAATTCGCCTTTCAAGTTTTCCATTTGGTCAGACATTTCAGAAGTCAGTGAAGCTGTTTTTGCATCAAAATTCATTAAAAGCCACTTTCCATCAATTGTTGCACGAAAAGAGTCTATTCCAGAACGACTATCAGAAATTTTGCAAATTATACTCTTCGAATTCTTACGAGTAATTCTAATATTTGGCTTATCGTCATCTTCTACTAAGCGAAATGTTCCTAAATTACGAGTTTTGAACTCAAAAATATCGCCTTTCCACTTTCCACCAGCAAAGCCCAAACTTCTTCCATAAACAGCATAGGCATGAACTTTTGATTTATTTTTGATAGAAGAAGGATTTTTAGGTTTTAATTTGACAGTAATATATTTTTGAAGAGCCAAATCAGAATGGTCAATCACAAAATCTTCTGTATTGAGATAATTTTCTTTTGTTTGAAAAGCTAAATAAGTAGTGTCGTATAATGCTCCACTTGGAAAGTAAATATCAAAATCTTTATGATAGAAAGAAAAATTAGTATTTGAAGGAACTTGTGCTTTTATATTTGGATAAATGGTTGTTCCATTTGGCAACACCAAAGAATCAGGTAAGCCTGTTCTCAAATCCCAAAAAAATGTTCCTGTGCTTCCTACTTCAAATTGAGGTTTGATTTTATAAGCTAAATGGGATACACAAACTTCTGCTTCTTGTTGTTTATCAGAAGTCAGTGCATTAAAAATCATATAATTATCTTCAATCTTATAATCATTGAGTTTTACAGGATAATTTTTGACTGCTTTTTGATTTTTATCACCCACAATTTCAAATTCTGTATTTGATTCATTGCCATAAGCATCAGTCATTCGGATTCTGACTTGATAGGTTTTGCCATCTTCTATAAATAATTTCCCTTTATTTTTAGAAGCTGCGTAAAAATGTAAATGTTCTCCACCATCAGGTACATAACATTTTCTGTATCTTTTTCTTGTCTTGACATAGTATTCATAATTCATATAATTATTCATGTGCCTTTGATTGGCAAACGAAATTCTATCAAAATGAACCTTAAAAGTCTGTTTTTCATTTACAAAAACTTCAATTTCATCCATTCCATAACTAAAGTAAACTTCATCAGCTTTGTCTTTTGCATCAATTTCTAATCCTATCAATCCGTAAGCTGTCATTTTAGGAACTCGTAAACCATATTTGTTTTTTCCTGTTGAATAAGCTCCCACAATTTCTCTATTATACTCTCCTCTTATCATTGCATTTTTTTCTAATGGAATAAAAGCTACTCTATCCATAATTGGTGCGATATTGTCTTTAATTTCATCAAAGCCATAATCTAAAGGGTTCAAAGCTCGCTCGCCTGCATCACGAATTTCGAAGTGTACATGAGGACCTCCAGATGAACCGCTATTTCCAGAAAGAGCTATAATTTCTCCTTTTTTGACTGGAAATTGAGAGGGCGAAAGATATAAATCTACTTCAAAACTCTCTCGTTGATATTGAATTTTTCTGACATAAGCTGCAATTTCTTTATTAAATTCACTCAAATGACCATAAAGTGTAGTTGTTCCATTTTTATGTTTGATATAAATGGCATTTCCGTAGCCTGAACCTTTTACTTTTACCCGAGCTACATATCCATCAGCTGCTGCATGGACAGGCAAACCAATTTGATTATTAGTTCTTACATCAATTCCCATGTGAAAATGATTTGAACGAAGTTCTGCCATTCCACCTGATAGCGAATTTGTTGTATTTGGATTGATAGGATACATATATTCTCCTCGTTTTTGGGCAAAACTAAAAGAAACAAATAAAAAGGAAATGAGAAAGATAAGCAAAAAATGGATAGACTTCAATTGGAAATAAGGAGTTTTAATATAAAAATATGAAATAGAATAGGTAGAGTTTTTTTGAGGACTCAAACAGTATGTAAAGTAAACAACTATAAAATTATGTATCAAGAAAGTTAACTCGTAATGTTTGATTTGTGTTTAAAAAAAATAGTGAACCTTTACAGGATTCACTATTCAATGAGTATTTATAAGAACAGATTTCTATGAAATACGTACACCAATAATAGCAATATCATCACGTTGTGCTTCTTTGCCTTTGTGCTGATCAAATTTTTGTTTAATGATATTTCCTTGTTCTTTCATAGGTAGATGAGCTACATCGTGAATGAGTTGTTTTAGTTTATGAGAACCAAATTTCAAATCATTTTTATCATTTTGGTCTGCATATCCATCACTAGACAAGTAAAAACAATCTCCCTCTTCCAAAATAAGTTCGTTTACCTCAAAATCTCTTCTTTCTTTGAGTATCCTCCAATACTTTGGCGTGTTCCTCTTATTTCTATAAGTTCTTGAGTAGATTTTTTGTAGTAATATAATGGTCGTTTTGCTCCAGAGAAAAGAATTTTACATCTTCCATTTGTCAAATATTCTATTACACACAAACCAACATCCATTCCATCATCATTTGTGCTATTCTCTTGTTTTAGAGCTTTTTGAATAGTGAGATGAAGTTCTGCCAAAATATCATCAGGAGCTTCTAATTCATTTCTATCGACAAGAGCATCAAGAGCAGCCGAACCAATCATAGACATAAATGCTTCTGGTACGCCGTGTCCTGTACAGTCTGCAACAGCTAAATAAACTTTTCCTTTGAGATCTGTTAGCCAATAAAAATCACCAGAAACAATATCTTTTGGACGATAAAATGTAAAATAATCTTTTAAGTGACTATCCATACGTTCCTCAAAAGGTAAGATTGCATCTTGAATAGTCTGTGCATAACGCAAACTATCTGTAATACTTCGGTTAGCATCTGCAATCAGTTTATTTTGCTGTTTTACTGTTTCTACTGTTGAGTAAAGTTCTTCATTAGTAGAATTTAGCTCTTCATTAGTGGCTTTTATTTCTTCATTGATAGACTCAATTTCTGCCGAACGCTCTTCAATGGTATCTTTTTGTTTCTGTACAGTTTCTAGCATTGCATTGAGTTCTTCATTAGTAGAGTTGAGTTCTTCATTCGAAATACTCAATTCCTCAGTAGCTTCTTTTACTTTTATAGCTAAAACTTTATTTTGTTCTACTACTAATTTCTCGTTTTCTTTTGTCTTTTCTAAGGCTTCTTTTTGTGCTTCTTCTTTTTGTTTTTTATAGACGTTTATTCTATCTGCAAGTGCAAAAGATAATAATACTACTTCTATGGCAGAGCCAAAAAGAACAGAATTATCTGTAAACCAAGTATTAGGAATAACTGCATTAAGTTGTAAAATAAATACAATCAATTCTATTAAATAAGCAAACCAAGCTACTAAGAAGAAACGAGCAGGCTTGTATCCTTTTATAAGTAAGTATATACTTGTTCCTAAAAGATAAATAGCTATTAAAACTACTGTAAGTTGTCCAATTTTAGCACTTATATCGTATATGCCTATTAAACCTAGTATTACACTTATTACAGATAATCCTACTAATACATAAAAAATTTTATCTAATATAGGATTATTATTTTTTAACTCTAAAAAAGTTCTTGCAAAGAGTAACATAAAAATTATTGCTGTGGAAGAAACCACAGGAATATAAAAGTTAAAAATAGGCATAGAACTCCACAAGAACTCAAAATAGTAGCCCTATTGAAATTGCTTTAATAAAAAGAATAATTTTTTTTATTAAAGTACAATTGTAATAGCCTATACAAGTTAAAAAGACTCTTTTTTGAAGGTTACATCATATTTGGTAAATGTATTAAATAACAAAAGATAATTTTTATTTATGAAATAAACTCTTTAAAAGTGCTATTTTTGAGTGTTATTTGTTATTATTTGGTTAAAATGGATTAATATAATATTTTGTGCTTAACTTTGATTGAAAATCAATATAAAATACTAATTACAAGAAAACATGAAAATCTTAGAAACAGAAAGATTGATTATCGAAGAAGCTAATTTGAGTGATGCACCTTTTTTTCTTCGGTTATTAAATAGTCCAAATTGGATAGAATTTATTGGAGATAGAAACATCAAGTCATTAGAAGATGCGACTAAATATGTTCAAGAATCTTTGATAGATAACTACAGAAAAAATGGCTATGGATTCTATAAAATGAATTTAAGAGAAACTAATCAAGCAATTGGAGCTATTGGATTTTTGAAACGTGATTACTTAGAGTTTCCAGACATTGGATATGCTATTTTACCAAATCATGAAGGTAAAAGATATATAAGTGAAGCAGCAAAAGCTATTTTAGAATACGGACAAGATAAACTTTATCTAAAAGAAATAGTAGCCTTCACAACAGAAGAAAATTTGGCTTCTCAGAAAATTCTATCAAAAATTGGATTACATTTTATAGACAAAAGAGCTTTAGATGGAGAAGAATTTTTATATTTTTCCACAAAACAACCTTCATCTAATAAATTAAAACTAGACAAAATACATTAAATTTAATGTAGCTTATTTATTCATTTAAGATAAATATTTTGACAGGCATCTAGAATAAAATTAATGCTTTTTCTCTAAAAGATTGAACCCATTGAAGCTACTTATACATCCAAAAATCAAAATACAGTATCAAAAAAAACTTTTTTCATAGTCATTAGATTTGCTATATTGGTATTTATATTCTACCATAGAACACACTTTCAAAAGTGTAGTAGTAAATTAAACATAACTAAAACATTCCTAAAAAAACAAAATGGCAAAAATGAATAAAAAAAGTCGTGATTTTCTCTTCAATTACCTCAATAATTCTTCTCCAACAGGCTATGAGCAAAGTGGACAAAAAATTTGGTTAGATTATATCAAGCCTTATACTGATTCTTATTTTACTGATACATACGGAACTGCTGTGGCTGTAATTAATCCAGAAGCAAAATATAAAGTCGTCATTGAAGCACATGCTGATGAAATTGCTTGGACTGTTCATTATATTACTGATGATGGCTATATCTATGTCAAACAAAATGGAGGTTCTGATGCTATCATTGCGCCTTCAAAACGTGTAAATATTTATACAGACAAAGGAATTGTAAAAGGTGTCTTTGGTTGGCCTGCAATCCATGTTCGTGAGCGTGGAAAAGCAGATACACTTCCAGAAATAGATAATATTTTTTTAGATGTAGGTGCAACAAGCAAAACAGAAGTCGAAGAGCTAGGCGTTCATGTAGGCTGTGTAGCTACTTTTGAAGATGAACTTATTGACTTAAATGATAAATTTTGGACTGGACGAGCTTTAGATAATCGTATTGGTGGTTTTATGATTGCAGAAGTAGCACGCAGAATTCATAAAAATAAAGATAAGCTAGATTTTGGTTTATATATCGTAAATGCTGTTCAAGAAGAAGTAGGTCTAAATGGAGCAACAATGATTTCTCGTACTATTGAAGCAGATGTAGCGATTGTTACAGATGTTTGTCATGATACTGCTTCTCCAATGTATAACAAAATCAAACAAAGTGATATTCGTTGTGGGCGTGGTGCAGTTCTTACTTATGCACCTGCTGTTCAGAACAATCTTTTAAAGCATATTGTTAAAGCTGCTGAAGAAAATAAAGTGCCATTCCAACGTCTGGCATCAAGTCGTGCCACAGGAACAGATACAGATGCGTTTGCATATTCTGGAAAAGGGACAGCTTCTGCGCTTATTTCTATTCCCTTGAAATATATGCACACAACAGTAGAAACAGCTTCTAAAAAAGATGTAGAAGCAGTTATTGATCTGATTTACCAAAGTGTAATTAGTTTGAAAGGTGGAACAGATTTTAGATATATAAAATAAATTGGAAAAATGGGTTTAAGTCTCAATGCTTGAATCCATTTTATTTTTTATGCTAATTAAATTACAGTTTTTGAGTTAGGCTTATTTTTTGCAATTTTATCTACTTTATAATTACTGATAATCAAGTAATTAACAAATCTAATCTTAATTTTATTTTATCTTGAATAATTTATAATAAAGGATAAGATTTATATAAAAATACTACCACTTCAAGAACAACTCATGAAATTAAATTTTACTTTACTTCTTTTTTTTCTTCTATCAATTTTATTTCTGTCTAGCTCTTTTACTGTATTTTCAAAAGACCCAATTCCTATAAATCGTTGGGTTTTGTTTCAAAAAGAAGGTGGAGTAGAGTTTTATATTCAGCATAGAAGTTCGATGTACGATACTCGTTATAATACACTTGTTAGACTTCGAAACACAAATACATATGAGGTAAAGGTAAGTTTTACACCTTCTTTTGGTTGTGAAGGAGAAAGCAAAATGCAATTGCAGGGGAGAATACAAACAGCAATTTATCCACGTCATTCGGTTACACTTTTAGCATATCGTCCTTGTCAAGGCAAAATTCCTGAAAGGATAAGTTTTAATTCCATGGATGTCAGAAAAAGATAATTTTATGAAAGAAAAACCTAAACTCACTCAAAAACAAAACACAGGTAAAAAAGGCGAAGAGTTAGCATTACAATTTTTAATAGAAAATGGATTTGAAAAACTAGCTACAAATTATAGAGCTGGCAAAGGAAACGGTATAGGAAGTAATGGCGAAATTGACATTATTGTAAAAAAAGGAAATGTCATTCATTTTGTAGAAGTAAAGACAATAAAAAATGATAATTTTGGCAATCCAGAAGAGTTTGTAAGTGAAGCACAAGCCTCAAAAATCTCCCAAACAGCCGAATTATTTTTAGAGAAATTGGAAGAAGAAAACAATCAAGAATCTACTTATGGATTTAAGGGATTTATTCAGTTTGATATAATCTCAATACTCTTTGAAAAGGATATTTTAAAAGAAATTTTGCACTTAGAAGATGCTTTTTAGTGAAATTTAAGCCCTAAGAGTCTTTAATAATCTTAGGGTTTTTGTAAAATAGTCGTACTTTTACATTCCTCATTCAAAATTATTAAGTAAGCAGATTTACATAAATTAATGTCAAATAAAGACGAACAAAACACTCTAAAAACCTATCTTCAAGAAACCAAAAATACTAACCCAATAGGAATTTTTGATAGTGGAATTGGAGGACTTACAGTGGCTTATGCCGTCAAAGAACTTTTGCCACACGAACAAATTATTTATTTTGGAGATACTGCACATTTACCTTATGGCGAAAAATCTACGGCAGCTTTACAGGCTTATTCTATCAAAGCTGTTGATTTTCTTTTAAAACATCATTGTAAGGTAATTTTGTTTGCTTGTAATTCGGCTTCTTCGGCAGCTTTCGAACTTATAAAAGAATACACAGCAACTAAAGCAAAGGTAATTGACGTTATTCAGCCTGTTGTAAATTATGTTGCTAATCGTTTTGAAGGAAAAAATATTGGTCTTATTGGCACTCGTCAAACTATAAATTCAAATGCCTACCTTCAAAAAATAGATAAAACAGATAAAAATATTAATCTTTCATCCGTTGCAACACCTCTTTTGGCTTCTATGATTGAAGAAGGTTTTTTTAATAATACGATTAGTAAATCAGTTATTGCAGAATATCTATCAGATGAATCTTTACAAAATATTGAAGGTCTGATTTTGGGTTGTACGCATTATCCACTCATTAAAAAAGATATTGATTTATTCTTTCAAGAAAATTTTTCTCAAAAAGTGGAAATTATAGATGGTTCTTTTATTGTAGCTGAAGAAGTTCGAATTTTCTTAGAACAAAATAATTTATTGAATCCTTATTCTACCAAAGAAGATATTTTTTATGTGTCTGACCTTACCAAATCATTTGAAGAAACAACAAAAATTTTTTTCAGAAAGCAGGTAGAATTAGAGTTATATAAACTTTGGGAGTGATTTTTACAGTTACCAGTTAAAGGCAAATTTCTTATGAAAAATATAATTTTACTTTTCTTTATTTTGGCTTTTAGTTCTTGCCAAAACTATTATCGAACAAAAGAGGCAGAAAGAAATGAGATTTTACGCATCTTTAGAGGTTTCAAAAGTGTTAAAAGCATAAGTGTTAAACGCTATAAAAAAGAGTATTGTTACAGTTTTACATCCAAACCATTTGTTTATAATAAGGATGATTATAATGCAAACGAATTTGATAGTTTATTACTCAAAATAGAGGGTTTAGAAAATGCTTCTTCAAAATTATATTTAGATGATTTTGTTGCCTTAATAGTGTATGAGAGAGAGAAAAATGAAATAGCTATTTGGTTTGAAAATCCAGAGGGTGCTTTATTTCAAAATGGACAATGGTTTAGAATTGATAACCCTCATGATATATTTCCCCGTTTTTAAATCTTTTATGCCGTTGTCCTCACGAGCGACAAAAAGTATCAGATACAAAAAAACCAATTTCATCAAAAGTGAAATTGGTTTTTTAGAATGCAGAATATTGTAAATTTAGTTTCTCAAAATAGCTGCAATTTCTTCTTTTCCACCCATTACTTTTTCGGCATCATCTACAAAGACTTCTCCTCCATTTTTAAGTGTATAAAATGCAGCTTCATTGTAAAGACATTCACTACCTTGATTGGTTCTAACTTTATAATTTTCTTTATCAAATTCTCCCCAACGGTGTCCTTTTCCTACAAAAAGGGTATCTACACGACCTTCATAAGCAGCTTCTACCACATCAGCAATTTCTGAAACTGTTGGTTTTGCTTTAGAGTTGTATTGTTCCATTTTCTTATTTCTGTCTTCTGAAAAGCGAAGTGAAACAGTAGGATTGACAGCTTCCAAAATTTCTTTTTCTGAATGATTATCAAAGTTTTTAGTAAACTGATGTGCAATCAAGTTTGGATATGTATTAGCTTCTTCATAAATGGCATGCATACGCTCATCGCCTACCAAAACCAAAGGAACAAAACTTCCACCCGTATTGATAGCAGGACGAATGGCTTCATCTATTCTTCTAAAAAACTCAAGAACAAACTCTTTTTCTCGGTCTTCTATTGGTGCATTTGCATGAGTTGCATTTCCTGTGTAAGGGCGACCCTGAACTTCTTTTTCGACATCATAAAATTTGGTGACTTCTTTAATATCTTGTGGCATATCACAAGCAATAGGCGAAATTGCACCATTCGAAACCATAAAAGCAGCAGGTTGATGCTGAGAAAGACGTAAAATATAATACATCTTATCGTTGTCTTCTATATCTTTGATAAGCTCTTTTATGTGCATGCGTCCGTTTACGGTTGTATGCGCCTCTACTTCATAAGGCAAAGAAATAGTCTTAAAAAAATTATCTCCGACAAAAATAGCTAATCCTTGTTTTTGATTTGACCAAAAATTACTATCTTCTAAAAGATTTTGAACAGGTTTTAAAAATGTTGTAATTTCGTTTTCTAAAAGACCTTTTCGTTGCAGTTGTTGTTCTGCTTCCTTGATTTGGTTTTTTAGATTAATTTTGTCGTATCCTTCTTTTACTTCGTGTCCTTTCTGATGAGTAGGAATATAAATACTAACACAATGTTTGGATTCTTGTGAGGCGAGTTCTAAAATTTCGTTGCGATTCATAACTATAAAAATTAAGGTTAAAAAATGGTAATCAATATCTTTATATTGATTAAAATACTCTTTTATAACAATAAAATCCTATTTATTGTTTAATAAAATTCTGAAATATACGTATATAACAACTCTATTCTTATTTCAGAAAACTCTTTTATTCCTAAAGTCTAACTTCTTATTTTACTATTATGTCATTAGCTATTATTTTGCATGCCGTCGGAACAATTCCACTTTTTGCTTCTCGTGCCTTTTTACCTGCTTTTCTGACTTCATTGCTTTTTAGATTTCCGAATATTTTTCCTTTTACAGAGGTAGATGCCCCTTCGGCAGAACTTTTTATTACACAAACTCCTGTAATTATTGTCCTTGGTATTTTGGCAGTTTTAGAGATTTTGGCAGATAAGAATACAGATATAAAAGTTCTTTGGTTACAAGCAGAACCTTTTTTGAAACCAATTATTTATTCAATAATGCTTTTAGGCGTTGTTGATAATGATTCGGAGGCAATTATGCAAGGAATTTATCAAGCAGGAATGGGAGATTATGTAATGATTTTCTTTACAGCAGGTGCTGTTTATGGACTTACAATTTTGAGAGCATCCATACAACAATGGCTTTTAGAAATTGATGGAGATGGTGATCTTTTTCTCAATTTTATATTTTCTAGTATTGAAGATACATTTGTTTTCTTTGGTTTTCTTTTACTTTTGGCGACAGGAATAGGAGCTGTTATTTTCTTTGGAATTATTGTAGGTATTGTTTATTTATGGCAACGAAAAATCAAATCCAATGAAGAAAAACAAAAAATTACGTGTTTTTCGTGTCAGCATAAAAATCCTCCTTTTGCGTTAGAGTGTAGTAACTGCCATACTCCACAAAAAGAAATTTATAAAATAGGGTTTTTAGGACAGAAAAAAGAAGAGCAAATAAATGATGATGCGAAAGCTAGAAAAAAACAAATGCTTAGTCTTCTTACTCAAGAACGCTGTGGATATTGTGCAGTAAAGACAAATAAAAAAGTGTGTCCTACGTGTAGAAAAGAACATATTTTGAATAGTTCTGAAAATAGAAAAGCCTATATTATGTTTGTACAAAAACGCTATGCACTTTGGTTTCCTTTGAGTATAGCATTAGGTTTTATTCCAATTTTAGGAATTGCTATTGCTGTTTTGGGTGCTAACTTGTACGTTTTTGCACCTCTAAAAAGGCAAATTCCGACTATAAAAGCTGTAGGTGTTCAAATTCTGACTAAACTACTTATTTTCATAGTAATCTTTTTTGGCTCAATTGCAGGATTTATTTTAGCTCCTTTATATTGTTCTATTCGCTTTTTTATGTGGAGAGCTGCTTTTGTTAAGCATTGGAAATGATTTATTTAAAATAAATTGTAAAAAAATAATCACAAATTATTTTTTCTCTTCTTCTGTTAAATACCTTTCAATTCGTTTTAAAACAAGAGCTAAAAGACGAGGAATAAGGAGTCTAATAAGTTGAGGTAAAAGAATAGCAGAAGCTACAAAAAGACCGATTTCCAAAACTTGGTCTTGTAGCTTTTCAGAGAAATGTCCTGTTGTGATGAATAGCCAAATATCTTCTAATAAACGATAATTGACAGCAATAAGAAAAGGAAGTGTAGTCATAAATGCCCAAAAAGTAGCACTTTCTTCTAGCTTGGTAAAGAAAAACTTGATGTTTTCTGAATGCAACTTAAAAGCATCTTCAAAACAACAAAACCATGATTCTTCTTTATATTTTGTTGGGTCAGGAACAAAATTAGTAACATCGCCATCTAGTTCTATGAGTGTTCGAAGAAGGAATTTTTCGGTACTTACTCCATCTTCCAAAACATATTCAAATTCTGTATCAATCGTATAAGCTCCATATCGTATAATTTCAATCAAATATAAAATAAGACGTGGCGCAGCAGAAATATAACCTAAACGAATGTCTAGCCATCTTTTAAATTTAACCCAGAAGTTTTTTAGGATTATTTTCCACACGAATCAATTACAAATTAAAAATTAAAAAAGATTTTTTAACACAGAGTTAAGTAGAACAGCGAGAATACAGTTTTGACAGTTTGTTTATAAATTAAAATTAACTGGTTACTACTTACTGATTATCCTATTCGCTTTGGTTTACTCGTCAGAGTATCAGCAGCACTTCCTGTATTGACTTGCTTTCCTGTTACACTTGTAAATACAGTTCCTGCAAGCCTAGAAACAGCTTGAAATAGATATTGCCACATTCGGATAGAAGTCATTATTGAAGATTCATGTACTTCTTTAATCATCTTTTGTTCTCGTTCTGGAAAGTGTAAAAAGCGTGTTGTGATATAAGAAGTAATATCTCCTTCTACTTGAACAACTGTTTGAAGCAACACTCGCTGAGTTCCAATTTCATTTGCCTTTCTGATGATAGAAATCTGACTAGGATTGAGTTTCAAATCTTCCAAATGATTCAGACGCATAACAGGAAAGTCATTATCACTTTCAATAGGATCATTAGATTCATTTTGTAAATCTAAAAAAATATCAATCATTTGTTGGCTTTGTCTTACAATACGTTCACAAAGCATTACTCTTTCGTTGAGTATATCTGTTTCTAAATCGGTAAGGTGAACACGCTCTAATTCTTGCTTAAACTCATCTCGTTTTACTTCTGCAAAATGCTGAATTTCTAAAAAAGAATCCAAACCAGCATTCAAGTTTTTAAATTCTTTTCGCATTTCTTGACTGTCTTTACTTTCTCCAATTTCTGGATTGATAGGAGAAACAGTATAAGAAGTAAGTAGCTCACGATATCCACTAGCAATATCATAAAGTTCCCAACGGTGCGAACGAGGTTTGTCACACAGTAATTGGTCTTTTACGATAGTGTTTACTTCTAATCGTAAAAGGTCATTTGCCAAATTGGTAATAAAATCCTTTTTCATAAAAATTACAAAACGCTTTAACCTTATAAATAATTAACTCAATAGTATAAAACTAATAAACAAATAAGAAAGAAATAGTATTTACTTATTTTTCTGAACGATTGAGTTCTCTAAAAAGGTCAATCAAAGAAGCAATTGCTTGTATGTTTCCTTGAATAATTTCGTGTCCTTTTTCTTCTTTATGAGCATGGAAATTACGCATCCATTCGTATTCATCGCTTACCAACTCTTTACTAATATGTGTTGTAATATCTCCATCAATCAAATTGATACGGCTATTCATGAGCTTGTAATCGTGATCTCTTTTTAAAGAAACCTTTTCGTTTACATCTACATCAAAATCGCCTACAATTGTCTTGATTTCTAGGTTTGTCAAGTCTACTACACGCTCTTCGACGTATTTAATGAAATCTTGGAACGTACTTACATTTGTTTTCTCAACACTATTAATACTTGTGTTGGTCGGAACAACTGCACCACTTCCTCCGTTTGCAGGATTATTATCTTCTAATGCCATAATTTTTCTAATGATTAATTATAAATTGTTAATTATAAATTTGGACTTACTTTTATTACCTATCCGAAACGTGTGAACCACCAAAGATTCCACTTTTTCGTTTACATCTTTCAATAGAAGCCAAACGCTGTTCGATTTGATGCGTATCAAAAAGATATTTTATACTTTCATTATACGACTCAATAGCCTTTGAATAGTGTGCCTCTATTTCGTGCATAATTCCATATTCATTATGAATTGTTCCCAAGTTGATTCCTTCAAATTCTGAGGCTCTGTTTAGTAATTTTTTTAGCTCATCAAATGCTTTTGTAGAAGAAAGCAAAACAGCATAATTATAATAAACAGGAGGATAATCAGGCGAATATTGCAAGGCTAATTTATAGCACTCTTCAGCATTTTTTAAGTCTTGGTATTTGTTGTGATAGACCCAACCTAAATGATTATAAGCCCTTCCAAAAGTAGGGTCTTCTCTAAGAATTTGTTGTAATTCTTTTACAGCTTCGCCAATCTTATTTTCTTTAATAATGGCATCAGCATGCATAAAACGTTCGTATAAATCTGGGTTTGTATCAAAAATCATAAATTGAATAGTATTTGAGTGTGCATAATAATCAAATTCTATTTCAAAAACAATAACAAGCTAAGTACAAAACAAAATTTTAGATGTAGAACAAATCAAAATGTTACTTTCTTGGCTTCTCCGAATTGTAAAAAGTAGATTCTTTATTTTTTAATTCAATTTGTGGGTTATAAGTATTTCAGAATTTCTAGTCTGAATAAATAGCATTTTACTAGTTACACAGACTAGGAAGTCTGTGATACATAACTTGAGTTATTTTTTATCTGATTTGATAATTCAATTTTATGAAACGATTTGTAAAGTCTTTTACTCGTTTATTTTTAGTATTTTTTGTTTCTAATTTCTCTGTCTTTGGACAAAATGAGGAGCAAAGAGACCAAGTTCTTATTAATGTAATAGAAAACCCTCCTGTTTTTGAGGGAGGAATGAATAATTTTTATACAGTTGTAAATAAAAACCTTCGTTCTGTTGATGATAAAATAGGGAGAGTTTTTGTTCATTTTTTGATAGATACAACTGGAAAAATGACAGGATTTAAGATTTTAAAAGGACTTTCTGAAAAAAGTGATGCTGAGGTTTTAAGGTTGATGAATTGGATAAATGAAAATTATAGCTGGAAACCTCGTTTGGTTAGGGGACAAAAAGTAAAAACTAAACAGTCTTTACCTATCGTTTTTAAAGAAGAGAACACGATTCCAATAGAAATAAATGATTCTTTACAAAATGTAGAACTTGATTTGTATTTTCTTGATTCGATTAAAATTCCTACTGTGGAAATAAAAAGAGAGGAAGAAGAGGAAGAAATAGTTTTTTGTCATTTTGATGGTTCTATTGCTACTTTTGAAGGTGGAATGAATAATTTTTATAAGGTCATTAAAGAAAATTTACGTTTTCTAGAAGAAGGAAAAGTAGGAAGAGTATTTATCAAATTTGTAATAGACACAACTGGAAAAATGACAGATTTTGAAATAATGGAAAGTCCAAGTGAGCAAAATAGTAACGAAGTTTTGAGAGTGATGAACCTAATAAATGAAAACTATAGTTGGAAATCTGCCAAACAACGAGGTAAAAAAATAAAAGCTAGAATGACTCTTCCTATTAAATTCTATTTAGACAAAAAGAAAAAATCAACACAGAAATAATTTATAGACAATGAAAAATATAATCTTAGAACTACTACTTTTATCAACTTGTCTATTTAGTTTTCCTGTTTTTGGACAGCAAAAAGATACTACACAGATAGAAGAAACTAAAATTTATACAATGGTTGAAAACCTACCTATTTTTGGAGGAGGAACAAATAATTTTTATAAAATTTTTAGTAAAAATCTCAGAATAGCAGAAGAACCTAATGGAATAGGCTCAAGAGTTTTTATAGAATTTGTAATAGACACAACAGGAAAAATGACAGATTTTAAAATATTAAAAAGTAATTTCTCTAAAAAAAATAATGAAGGGTTTTTGAAAACCTTAGACTTTATAAACGAGAATTATAATTGGAAATCTGCTGTTCATAAAGGGGAAAAAGTGTTTTTTAGAATGAACTTGCCTATTATTATTCGTCTTTCAGAATAAACATAAGATAGATATTTGTCGTTGGTGGGGACACCAACAACAGCTATTTTTGCCATTGTCGGTGTCTCCACCGACGATAACTTGCTACTAAGAAATGAGCCAAATTTTATCTTCCTTTGCTCCTTCTTGCGTCCATTCTACGTCTATGTGTTCGGATAAAATAGTATTTACAGTTTTTCCTGTGTAGTTGGGAGCAATTGGCAAATCTCTCGTATATTTTCTATCAATCAATACTAACAAATCTACTTTTTTTGGTCTTCCAAATGCTGCCATTGCGCTCATCGCTGCACTAATTGTTCTTCCTGTGTAAAGAACATCATCTATCAAAATGACTTTTTTATCTTCTATTACAAAAGGAACTTCTGTCATATTGGCTCTCAAAGGCTCATTTCTTCTTCTAAAATCATCTCTATAAAAAGTGACATCTAGCTTTCCAAAAGGAATTTTTTTATTCAAACGACTTTCTAAACGCTGATGAATGCGCTCTGCAAAGAGTGTTCCTCGTGGCTGAATTCCCAAAAGAACAGTATCAGAAAAATCGGAATAGTTTTCTATAAGTTGTTCACAAAGACGACTTACTGTAAGGTCTAATAATGCAGAAGAAAAAAGTAATCTTTTCATTGTACTGATAGTTGAAAGCAAAAGTTATTTATATAAAATAATTGAATACAGTGTAAAATGCGTTTGTTTGCGTTTTACTGACAATGGCAGAATTATAAATTGAACAGTTTTACAAAGAAATACAAAATAGTTTATGTTACACAATATTGAATATACTGAATTTTAATTTTTAAAAAAGCTCATCGCCAGCCAAATATTCATCTTCTCCTACATCAAAATTAGTTTCTTCTGGAAGTGGATAAGCAGCAAAAAATCCTTTTTGGTCTTGAATGTGTTTACAAATTCGCTCTACCTCAGGCGTATCTACAAAGGCACATTGCAAACGTAAAATATCCGAACCATTCGAAAGAAGCATATCACCTTGTCCGACCAGCTGTTCTGCTCCTCCTGTATCCAAAATAATTCTAGAATCAATTTTTGAAGTAACACGAAATGCCATACGAGCAGGGAAATTGGCTTTAATAATACCTGTAACAACATTTACAGACGGACGTTGCGTAGCGACAACCAAATGAATTCCAATTGCACGAGCCATTTGAGCTAGTCTTGCAATTGGTTTTTCGGCTGCTTTTCCTGCAATAATCATCAAATCGGCAAGTTCATCAATTACCAAAACAATATAAGGCAAATAGCGATGTTGCTCATCTAAAAGTTGATGAGTTTTGAATTTTTGATTATACTCTTTTACATTTCTACAATCACCATCTTTCAAAAGGTCATAGCGATTATCCATTTCTCTACAAAGAGCTTCTAAAGTTTTGACAGCATCAACAGAATCTGTAACAATCGGCTCAGCATTTGGAAGATGAGCAAGATAATGCTTTTCTAGTTTTGAGAAGAGTGAAAATTCTACCTTTTTAGGGTCAATCATCACAAATTTGAGTTCACTTGGATGTTTTTTATAGATAAGCGAAGTCAAAATTACATTTATACCAACTGATTTTCCCTGTCCTGTTGCTCCTCCAATCAAAAGGTGAGGCATTTTGGTAAGGTCAGCAATAAAAATTTGATTTGAAATATCTCTTCCCAAAACTAAAGGTAATTCTTTTCTTGAATGCTTAAAAGATTCGTGTTCTAAAAGCGTTCGGAGAGGTACAATTTCTCTATCTTTATTTGGAACTTCAATTCCAATAGTTCCCTTCCCAGGCATTGGCGCAATAATACGAATACCTAAAGCTGAAAGATTAAGCGCAATATCATCTCCTAAATTTCGGATTTGTGCAATTTTGACCCCTGGTGCTGGCACAATTTCGTAAAGTGTAACAGTTGGTCCTACTTCTGCGTGAATCCTTTTTATATCAATTTTGAAATTTTTGAGAGTTTGTTCAATTCTTAACTTAGTTTCAGTAAGTTCTTCTTTATCAATTTGATGTTTTTTTACAACTGGATTATCTAATAAATCGGTTGGAGGAGTTGCATATTTTGGAAGTTCATCATTCGGATTGTAAGGTGTAATTCCTGTATAAAGAGGTTTCCCATTTTCTTCTTCTATCAACTCTTCGACATTTTCACCATACAAATCTCTTACTCGGCTTACAGATGGAGGCATTGGCAAATCCAAATCTAGTTCGTCTTGTTTTTCTTCTTCCTGCTCTTCGACGTTTTGATTTTTCTGTTGCTCTTTTTCTGTATTTTGTATAGTGTTTTCTACTTTTTCTGTTGTGTCTTCTTTTGGAAGTTCTTGGCTTGTTGTTTTGGTAGATGGAATATGAATAGCAAAAGGGTTTTCTTCTTCTTGCTCTTCTTTATTGTCTTTATCTTCACTATTAATTCCAAAATCTCTAGCTGATGGAATAAAGAAACCATCTTTGTCTTTTGGGTCTTCTTCTTTCTTTCCGTCTTTCTTATTATATTTATTTTTAGAGTTTGCCTCTTCTCTAGCCTTTTCAATTTCGCTTCTCAAATCAGTTGCAGGTTCTTCTTTCTGGATTTCTTTTCCAAACTGCTCGTTTTTAATTTCTTTTTGAGGAAGTTGTCTATTAAGGTTATCCTTTATTTTAGTAGTACTCTCAAATGGATTTGTTTCTTTCTTTTCCTTTTGTTTTGATTCTTCTTGTTTATCTATTTCAGAATTTTGACCAAATATTTTATCAAAGAAAGATGTTTTTTTAGGCTGATTGCTTTCTTTTTTGTCTTTTATAATCTTTACATTAGGTTGTTTTTGTGTTTTGTCTTCAATTTTTACTAGTGGAGAAGTGACCGTATTTGGGTTAGTTTCCTCTTTACTTGGTTTTTCATCTCTAGGTTTTTCATCATTCTCTTGTACAGTAGTTTGTGTTTTACTTGCTTCAACTTCTTTAAAAGCATCAACAGCAGCTGAGGGAACAGGGTTTTGAGTTTGTTGTTCCTTATATTTATTTCTGTCTTTTTTATCTGAAAAATTCGTATATAATTCTATATTCAAACGGTCTTTTCCAAAGAAATAACCAAAGCCAACTAAGGCAGCAATAATGAAAACAGGTGTAAAAATCTGTCCAAAAAGTGCAGAAATAGCATAACCAATGCCACCACAAAGAAATGCCCAAGCTGTTTGAGTTTCGGTCATATAGACCAAATAACCCAAAATAGAACTCATTACAAAAATGACAAAAAACAGACTAATAGATAATTCTTTCCATTTATTTAATTCATATTTTTTTATCAAAACAAGTCCAGAAGTTGCACCAATAACCAAAAGTAAGAATGCACCAATTCCAAACCAACGCTCAATCAGAAAGTGAGAAAGCACAGCTCCAAACATTCCTAACCAGTTTTGAGGTGTTTCCTCAGTAGGTGTGTCTGAAAAGAATCCCAAAACAAGACTTTGGTCAGCTTCTCCTGTATAAATGAAAGATATAAAAGAAACAGCTAGAAGTACAACAAAAACCCAAATACCAATTGCAGAAAGCAAATTGATAAGTGTTGAGTTTTGTTTTTCTGGATTTGAAGCCGAGAAAGTATCTTTCATTTTTTGAGAAAATGAAAAAGTAGAGCTTTGTGTGTCTCCATCTTCTAGTATTTTTTCTTCTGATTCTAGAGAAGAATTTTGATTATCGAAAATGGATTTTTTAAATGAATTATCTGCCATAAAAAATAAATATCTAAAATATTGGCTTATATAAAATGTCTTTATAGTATAGAATGAGTAACTAACAAAAATAGCAATTTTTTAGAGTTTAATACTATAATTTATTGTTTTGCTTAAATTTTTATCAAAAAATGAATCTAATTTTTATATAAAATATAAACTGTTCAAAACCTCATATATCAAGTCGTTCTTCTAATTTAAGAATAACCTAACAATTAAGAAGGTTTTAAGGTTAGAATTAATGATTTGAAATAACTTTGTTTTATCTAATTTTTTAACCTAATGAAAATTCAATTTTTTACATTTTTTCTGTTCTTATATTTATTTTCTATTTCTGCTTTTGCTCAAAATGAAGTTACTGCTTCTGATAAAGTACCCAATGACTTGGCAGAACTCGCTTGGTTGGATATAATGCTTTCTAATTATCAATATCCTTTTGAGGTAAATTATATTACAATTAATAGCCAAAAACAAGAACTAAAAATGGCTTATATGGATGTAAAGCCAACAGAGTATAAAGAAAGTGAGAGTAAAACAATTTTGCTTCTTCATGGTAAAAATTTTAATGGTGCATATTGGGAACAAACAACAAAAGAACTTACCAAAAAAGGATTTAGAGTAATCATTCCTGACCAAATTGGCTTCGGAAAATCATCTAAACCAGATAATTTCCAATATACTTTTCAAACCCTTGCACAGAATACAAAAAAACTCTTAGATAGTTTGAATATCAAGAAAACTATTGTTTTGGGACATTCAATGGGTGGAATGTTGGCTACTCGTTTTGTGCTGATGTATCCTGAAATTACACAAAAATTAATTTTGGAAAATCCAATTGGATTAGAAGATTGGAAACTTAAAGTTCCTTATCAAAATATAGAATGGTGGTATCAAAGCGAACTCAAAAAGACAGCTCAAGACATCAAAAAGTATCAATTAGAAAGTTATTATGATGGAAAATGGAAACCCGAATATGATAAATGGGTAAACCTATTGGCAGGCTGGACACTCAATTCGGAATATCAAAAAATTGCTTGGAATGCAGCTCTTACTTATGATATGATTTTTACGCAGCCTGTTTTATATGAATTTGAAAATATCAAATGTCCTACTCTTTTGATAATTGGCACACGAGACAGAACAGCTTTAGGAAAACCTTTGGTAGATGAACAAGTTCGTAAAACAATGGGCTTATATGAAGAGTTAGGCAAAAAAACACAACAGAAAATTCCAAATTCAAAACTTGTCGAAATTAAAAATATTGGGCATTTGCCTCATATTGAGAGTTTTGAAAAATTTATTACTCCTTTAATAGAATTTATTGAAGAGTAAAAATCTTTTGTTAAAAATTGTCAGTAAACTTTAAAGAGTCAGACAATTAAATAAACCTGCTATAAACTGTCTGATACCTCAGAAGTGTCTTGACAGTTTGATTCTAAACAAAAAACTATTTTTTAAACTCTTATTTTTATTTCAATTTATCAGAACTATGAAAAAACTTAATTTATATTTTTCCCTCTTTTTTGTAGCTTTTTTCCTACTAACAGCTTGCAAATCTACTCCTCAAAATAAAACAGAAGCATCAGAAGTTGAAGTAGTAACTGACTTCGAACTCATCAATGATGCTCTTGAAGCTGAAAACGTAAAATCTAAAAATCAAAAAGCTCTAGAAAATGATAAAGCCAAAGCTAAAGGAAATTACACTCCTTCGACAGTAGAAACAGCTGTTGGTAATTTGGAAATTCCTGCACCTTATGCCACCGAATCAGTTGCCAAACGATATGGACTTAGCAAGTGGGAAGACAAAACACCAAAAGCTCCTGCTGGTTTTACAGTTACAAAATTTGCTGATAATTTGGATAATCCTCGTTGGACGTATATTGCTACAAATGGAGATTATTTTGTATCAGAAGCAAACACAGTAAAGAGTGCCAATCGAATTACTCTTTTGAGAGATACAGATAATGATGGGAAAATTGATATGCGTGAAGTTTTCATAGAAAATCTAAATCAACCTTTCGGAATGCTCATTATTGGAGATAATTTTTATGTAACAACTACAGACGGACTTTGGAAATATCCATACAAAGAAGGACAAACTTCTCTAAAAGATGTGAAAGGAACAAAAATAGTAGAACTTCCTGCTGGTGGTTACAATCATCATTGGACAAGAAATATTATTACTAATAAAGCACAAGACAAAATTTATATTTCGGTCGGTTCGGCTTCTAATGTTGGAGAGTATGGAATGAAGGAAGAGATTCGAAGAGCGAATATTTTGGAGGTAGATTTGGATGGAAAAAATGAAATTATCTATGCTAATGGCTTACGTAATCCTGTTGGAATGGACTGGAATCCTGTAAGTGGAGAGCTTTGGACAGCCGTTAATGAGCGTGATATGCTTGGCGATAATTTAGTTCCTGATTATGTTACAAGTGTAAAAAAAGGAGCTTTTTATGGTTGGCCTTATTCGTATTATGGACAAATAGAAGACCCTCGCATGTCTGGACTAGAAACAGAATTAGTTGCAAAATCAGTTATGCCTGATGTTCCTGTGGGTTCACATACGGCTTCTTTGGGTTTGGGTTTTTATGATAATACTAAGTTTCCTCAAAAATATCACAACGGAGCTTTTGTAGGGCAACATGGTTCTTGGAATCGTTCGGAAATGGCAGGTTATAAAGTTGTTTTTATTCCTTTCGAAAATGGAAAACCGAGTGGACAAGCTGAAGATTTCTTGACAGGATTTATTGATGACAGAGAAAAAGCAACCGTTTTTGGTCGCCCTGTTGCAACTACTGTAACGCCAAATGGAGATTTGTTGGTTAATGATGATACAGGTGGAGTTATTTGGAAAGTTTCTTATTCAGAATAGAAAATAGATTGCATAAATCTCAATGACGACTAGATATAATATTTCTCTGAGCGACAAATGAATTAAACAATGAAATTTTTAAATTTACAGATAGCAATTAAATCTCTAATTGCTATCTTTTTTACTGCATTCATTTTCCAAAACACTGTTTTGGGTCAAACAACAATAAATCAAAATGATACCGATTCTTTAGATAAAACTTTAGAAAGTGTCATTATTTCTTCTAATTATCTCAAAAGTAGCGAGGTAATTATTCCTACAACTCAACTAAAAAAAGAAAATTTTGATAGACATTCTCCTAAAGATTTGGTAAACATAATGAATCAGACGGCAGGAGTTTTTATTCAGCAAGGAGCAATAAATACTAACCGAATTACGATTCGTGGAGTAGGTTCAAGAACTCTTTATGGAACAAATAAAATTCGTGCTTACTTTAATGGAATTCCAATTACAAATGGGGTGAGTGAAACAGTGATTAATATCTTTAATCCTGAAGACTTAGAAAGTGTAGAGATTGTAAAAGGTGCAAAAGCGACACAATACGGAACAAATTTGGGTGGAACAATTTTACTAAATTCTAAAACTCCAAAACAAGGAAGTTCTTCCATTGTAAATAGCTTGACTTTAGGTTCTTTTGGACTAATGAAAAATAATATAGGAGGAAATTATGGAGGTGAAAAGTTTAGTTTACATTTCGATTATGACCGTTTTGAACAAAAAGGATATAGAGAAAATAGTAATTTTGATAGGAAAAATTATTTCTTGTTACCTACTTTTTATCTTTCCAAAAAGACAGAAATTAGTCTCCTATTTAATTATGTAGATTATTTTGGACAGATTCCAAGCTCTATTTCCAAAACAGATTTTGAAGAAAATCCTGAAAAAGCTGCTTTTACATGGAAAGAAGCAAAAGGTTACGAAGATCAAAAACAGTTGTTTTCTGCCATCACTTTGACACATCGTTTCAATTCTAATTTTAGTAATACAACAAGCGTTTTTTATAGTAAGAATGAAAATTATGAGCCTCGCCCATTTAATATTCTAACAGAAAATACAGATGGTTTAGGCACAAGAACACTTTTTGCAGTTTCTCTTCCTTCTTTTTTTGATGCAGAAATAAGCACAGGAACAGAAATTTATTATGATAATTATGACTGGAAAACATACGAAAATTTATATCAACAGAATAATGGAAATGGAAGTTTAGAAGGAAACAATTTGAGTAAAAACATAGAAAAAAGATGGAATTATTCTGTTTTTGCGACAACAACTTTACAGCTTTCTGAAAAATTATCTTCACAGTTTGGACTCAATCTTAATCATACTTATTACGATTATCAAAATGAGTTGGATAATTCGGATATAAATAGAAAATTTGAACCTATCCTTGCTCCAAATATTAGTTTTACCTATTCTTTTTCACCTCAAAAAAGTATTTATACCAATGTGAGTAGAGGTTTTAATTATCCTAGTTTAGAGGAAACACTCACACCAAACGGACTTGTAAACCCAAAAATTACAGCAGAAAAAGGGTGGAACTATGAAATAGGAACAGATTTGTTTTTTCTAAAAAACAATAATCTACATTTTAATCTTTCAGCATATTTACTTCAAATTAATGGTCTTTTGGTTGCCAAACGAATTAATGAAGACCAATATATTGGTAGAAATGCAGGAAAAACTTCGCACAAAGGTTTAGAGCTAAGTTCAGATTATACTTTAAAACTAAATCAAAATTGGTTGTTTCAAACTTTTGCCAATGGAACACTTAATTTTCACGAGTTTGTAGATTTTGTAGATGAAGAAAAAGATTTTTCTGGAAATCAGCTTACAGGAGTTCCTGAAAAACAACTCTATGCAGGTTTTTCTCTCAAACAGAATAAAAGTTTCGCTTTTCATTTCATTTATCAACATGTTGGAAAAATGCCTATGAATGATGCAAATTTATTGTATTCAGAAGCCTATAATCTATTAAATTTGAAAGTAGATTATCAAATCAGCTTGCTCAACACAATTTTTATAAAGGCAAGTGTAGGAGTTGATAATCTATTAAATAAAAAGTATGCTTCTTCTATCTTGATTAATGCAACAGGTTTTGGAAACAACGAACCACGTTTTTATTACTCAGGTTTGCCTAGAAATTACTTTGGTAATTTGAGGTTTGAATACAGATTTTGATTTTATCATTAAATTCAGATAATCAAATATCATTTTCTACAAGCACCAAAAAACGTAAATCAAAAGGATTCAAAACTGCTTGTACTTTATCTAAAAATGCTGGGTCATTTATTATAAAACTCAAAAAGTTATCATGACGCTCTTGCAAGCTACCTTTTGGAAACAAATTTTCTTTTACTGATTTTATTTGATTGATAGAATCTGATAATTTTCTTTCTTCTG